>JBCNOR010000308.1:0-6308 GCA_039593785.1 Niabella sp.
ACGCACTTTAGAACCTTCTTTTATTCCTTTACCTTCACCCATCAATACCACACCCACATTATCTTCTTCCAGGTTTAACGCAATGGCGCGAACACCATCTTCAAACTCAACAAGTTCACCATAACGTACATTTCCTAACCCGTAAACACGGGCAATACCATCCCCTACCTGCAACACAGTACCTACTTCTTCTAAATCCGCATGGGCATTAAAATTGCTTAATTGTTCCCGCAGTATGGCGCTTATTTCGTCGGGTTTAATTTCTGGCATATACTTTATTTAAATATTGGTTTTATAGCGGCTATTTTTATAGCCTTTATTTTTCAGGCTGCAAAAGTAGGACATCGGTAAATTATAACAAAATAAATAGCCCCCATCCTTGCGGCAGTTTAAAGCTTTAGTCAGTTATCCGCTGTTTTTACGGATAAAGGGGCTATTTGCCCTTATTTTACCACCAAAACACCGTCGGCCAGAAATCTCAGTTGTTTTTGTGGCTCTTTGATAGCGTCAATTTCAGCCTGGCTTTTTTTAGCATCTTTCGCATAGTGCTGTAACTCAGCCACTGAAGTAGTTTTATTGAACGCAATGCCTTCCAAAACAATCGATTTGCCCACAATATCCATGGGTACAAAAAAGGCATAATCCTTAAATTTTACAAACATTTTACTTTTATCTTCCAGCTCTACTTCCATCCAGCAGCCTTTTTTAGGGCAGGACGCCAACACTTTTCCGGAAATTTTGGTTTCTATAGAATCCTTCTTTGCCAGGTTTTTGGATACCTGAGAAAGCGTATTGATTCCCTTTGCGTCTATCTTCTCTCCATAGGTATCGCCAACATTAGCGGGACCTGCAGGGGGCTGGGCATAGCTCAACTTTACCAGGCAAACCAATAGAAACAGGGTGATTATTTTTTTCATATCATTATAATTAAGGTGCAAATTTATAAAACTATCTATTTTTGCAGTATGAATAAATTAAATGTAAGAGCGGGTGTGCTGTTCGCGATTATTTTAGTAGCTGCATTAAGCAAGCTGATTTTTTCTCACCTTGGAGTTTACAATCTTTCTCCGTTGGTGGCTATTGCGTTATTTGGCGGCTCGCAATTCAAAAATAAACGATTAGCCTATTTGTTCCCGATTACAGCATTTTTAATATCTGACCTGGCGTTTTACCTGGTAGGCAAAACAGGCTTTTATGGTGTCAGCCAGTTTTTTGTGTATGGAGCCATTTTGCTGATCACGGCACTGGGCACTACCTTGCAAAATCCGAAAGCCATTAAAATCCTGGGGTATTCACTCACAGGCTCTGCCCTATTCTGGATTATTTCAAATTTTGGTGTTTGGCTGGCCAGCCGCATACCCGGAGCTATTGAATATGAACCGGGCCTTACATTGGGTATGACCTACCTGAGAGCCCTTCCTTTTTATAATGAAATGAGCACTCAAATGTTTAGAAACGCTTTCGGCGGAGATATTCTTTACTGTTTCCTCCTGTTTGGGGTATATGCTTTAGCACAGAAAAAAAATCCGGCCCTGCGTTATTCCAATACATTATAAAATCACGGGGAGCAACTACCGCGCGGTTTACAACATAGGTTCTTAAAACAGTTCAGGCAGCGCCGCAACGCGCTGCTTTTCTTTGCAACCATACCCATGGTAAGAACATCTTTTAACTTTTTTACGTTATATATCAAATTACCTTTGCAGGCAAGATCAATTATAGTTATGACAGGAAAGGCTTTATTATCAACGATTTTAGGTATCACACTCTCCATTTCTTTATGGGCCCAGCAGGATGGCAAGGGGATCAACATCCCTATTAACCGCCAGCTTTTTCATGATAATATCATTAAAGAAAAAAACCTACTGCTGGGTAGTGATGGTAAGCAGGATGACGAGTTTACACTACAGGGCAATGCTGACGCCGGCCGGTTGGCTACAGCGGCAATTAACAACCAGGTTGATGCGATCCGGTACATGATTGAAACCGATTCTAAAATAGAGCAAAGACTGAAGCCCGGCTACCTGGTGGGATTGACAGATATATTAAGACATATGCGTACCGGCTGGCGCAGAAGAGAAGTATTGCCCAGCCATTTTGCCCAGATATTCTCTTTATATAAAAAACTGATCGAGGTAAATTCTGCAAAGGAGTCTATTATTCCTTATGTACAACATTTCCCTTATGACATTGCGTACACGGCTACATTGCCTCGTGTGTTTGAAGAGAACCCTAATTACAATGAGCTGAAAGACCTCCTGATCTTAAAATATTCGGCCCAGTATCCTGACAAAACTTTTTACCAGCTCACGAAGTATGCTAATTCCAAACATACCGACAGCCTGATAAAAGCAGTGGGCCGCCAGTACCCTGAACAGCTGTATTCTTATGCCCAGGCCGGTAATTCATTGGGATATAAAATTCGCAGCATCAAGGATGACAATTTTGTAAAAACAGTGGTGGGGCTTTCTGAAATGAAAAGCGGCCAGATCTATTTTCCCTTCCTGGACAATCTGGTGAAAGGTAAAATTACCATGGCTGAGCTGGATGCCGCAAAAGATGACCGGGTTAAGTATTACCGCCTGCTGGTTAAAACACAGATGGATTATGCCCGCCGTGCTTTAAATGGAGATACCGCAGTAGGTTTTACAGAATTGACCAATCGTTTACAGAAAAAAGCGAGCGATGAATTTGTAAATGAAATTAACGCGCTGCACGAAGCCACCAATGCAGTAAGGTTTAAATGTTTGCAGGAGCTTACACCACAGGAATTGTATTACCTGGCGGTATTAACCGACGGTTTAATATATACCAGCAGCTATACAGCGGGCGTATACCCGTTAATGATGCAAAAAATGAATAACCGCGGCGACTCTTTATTGCTGAGCCTTTCATTTGATCATTACCGCAAATTCATCCGGCAGGCTGCAGGATATAATACCCTTAAAAACTTTTTCTCAACATTTAAAAGTAAGGATGACGCCAGCGCAGTAATGACAGCATTTGTGAACGGGCTGGAAAAATCGAAAGGATTGGAAGATGGTGTGGATGTAGCCGACTCTTATGCAAGCCTTTATGAAACACTTCCCGATCTGGCCAGTCAAATGCTCACCAATATTAAAACGAATTACCAGAGAAATTCAAGAACCGGCAATAAAAGAGGTATTGCTATTTATAATATCCTGGATAAATTATTCCTGTCTGCAGACCCTACCAAAAACATCAATCTTACCAAAGAATTGGGTATTCCCCCCGTATACAATGTTCCTTTTGATAATTTCACCAATGAAAAGGGAGAGATCATTACGCAAATGTTTTTTTATGGTGATGAAGACGGGATGATGGATTTCGACATTTTCGTACGCACTTTCAGCAATGATCCTAAATGGAAACTGGATCAAAGCAACAGCAAATTTGTCGTAGCAAAAACAACTTCAGGCGTACCTATCTACCTCTATGCCAACAGGCCATTGGCCAATACACCCGATGAAGATTATGTGGCTCAGAACGCGATGCAGGAGTTCTTTGAAAAAAACAACCTGTCTCCTACGGTTACTTTTCACCGGGGACATAGTTACCATGCTCCAACCAGCGTTAGCTATATTACTCCCACCAACCGGGTGGTATTTATGGGCTCCTGCGGCGGCTTCTTCCTGATCGATTCTATTTTGAAAAAGTCGAGCGACGCACATATTATCTCATCCAAGCAAACCGGTTACCGCGATATTAATCTTCCGTTTATACGTACTTTCCTTGAAACCCTTCGCCTGAAAAAAAACATAGACTGGATTTCTTTCTGGAAAGAATTTACATCAGTTGCAAAGGTTACGGGTATCGAAGATTATATTCCCCCTTATAAAAATTTGGGCGCTTTATTTATCAAAGCGTACAAAAAGGAAACCGGTGAAGAGGATATATAAGATACCCCGGTACTGAAGAGAAATTGCCCTATTGTTAACAAATACCTTTCGTTGTAACTGTTGTAATTTTTATATCTTGCACGAATGGAGCAGGGAAAGAAGTTATTTTTTGATGTTTCGAAATTGCGACGCATATTTCAATATGCGGCTCCTTATAAAGGCCGGTTTTACTGGTCGGTGATACTGGCTATTGTTTTAGCAGCACTAACACCCGTACGCCCACTGCTTATTCAGTTAACGGTTGATCAGTACATTGCGCAATCGCTACCCAAAATGGTTATTTATGTAACCATTATACAAATGGGTATTATTTTGATAGAAACACTAATGCGTTTTGCCTTTTCATTTATTACTGCATGGTTAGGACAGGCGGTAGTAAAAGATATCCGGAATTCTGTTTATAAAAAGGTGCTGGGATTGAACCTGCGGCAGTTTGATCGTACGCCTATCGGAACCTTGACTACCCGCACAATTAATGATATCGAATCCATTAATGAAATTTTCTCGGACGGCCTGATTCCTATTATCGCAGACATGCTTTCTATCGTATGTGTATTAGGTTATATGTTCTGGGTTGATTGGCAGTTAACCCTGATCGCGCTCATACCCTTCCCTATTATGATTGCCGCTACTTACTACTTTAAAGAAAGTATCAACAAATCTTTTTTCAAAGTGAGAAATGCAGTAGCGGCATTGAACGCCTATGCCCAGGAGCATTTATCGGGCATGAGCGTGGTACAGGCATTCGCTGCAGAAAGAAACGAGTTCAATAAATTTAAAGCCATCAACAAGCAGCATCGCAATGCCAATATCAATGCTATTTTCGCTTACTCCGTATTCTTCCCCGTAATTGAAATTGTGCTGGCATTATCTATCGGCCTGGTGGTTTGGTTTACCGCTAAGGAAGCCTTAAACCTGCAGCAAAGCCAGCAGGGCGTGATCGTATCGTTTATTCTATGCCTGAACTTATTGTTTCGCCCCCTCCGTATGATCGCCGACAAATTTAATGTAGTGCAAATGGGCATTATAGCCAGCGACAGGGTGTTTACCGTACTAGATAATGATGATGAAGAAAAAGTGCCGGAAGGTGGATACACCGTACCGGAGGATCGCATAAAAGGTCAAATTGAATTTAAAAATGTAAACTTTGCTTATGTAGATGAGCACTGGGTATTGAAAGACGTAAGCTTCGAAATACAACCAGGTCAAACTGTTGCAATTGTGGGTCATACGGGCAGCGGTAAAACCACAATTATCAGCCTGATCAATCGTTTCTATAATATCCAGAAAGGAAGCATTGAAATAGATGGCATCGACATAAAAAAGCTACCACCCGATTACCTGCGGGAAAATATAGGTGTGGTGTTGCAGGACGTCTTCCTTTTCTCTGGTTCTATTATGGACAACATTACGCTACGCAATCCGAATATAAGCAGGGAGCAGGTAATAGCCGCTGCCAAAATGATCAATATGCATGATTTTATTATGCGCCTGCCCGGCGGATATGATTATAACGTAAAAGAACGCGGGGCTACGCTTTCGCTGGGGCAAAGACAGTTGCTGTCTTTTATCCGTGCGCTTTTATATGATCCCTCCATATTGGTTTTAGATGAAGCTACTTCATCTATTGACACAGAGAGCGAGATACTCATTCAAAAAGCAACAGATACTTTGATCCAGAACAGGACCTCCATTATCATTGCGCATAGGCTAAGCACTATCCGCAAG
Organism: Niabella sp.; assembly: GCA_039593785.1. Taxonomy (GTDB): domain Bacteria; phylum Bacteroidota; class Bacteroidia; order Chitinophagales; family Chitinophagaceae; genus Niabella. The sequence goes on from JBCNOR010000308.1 coordinate 5,649, forward strand.
GCTGATAAGATACTGGTTCTGGATAAGGGTAAATTGATGGAAGCCGGTACCCATAGCGAATTATTGGCTAAAGGAGGCTTTTATGCCAGCCTGCACCAGATGCAGTTTGAAAAAGAAATGGTATAATCACAGTTTAGTGCGGGATCACCTCTGTTAATACCAGATTACCCGACCTATCATAATAGGTGCAGGTCATCTCATTCATAACAATCACCCATTTTTCAATGCCCGACTTAGCGCAGTCGCTGCAGAATGTGGGATAATCGGTGTTACCCTGTTGATGTTCTTTCAGGTCTGCCTGAAACTGATCTTTATCAGCCAGCTCAGCAATAACGAGTTCGGAATACTTTGGTCCTGCAGATGTTTGATACCCGTTGGCACCCCAATAATTGATGTGCCCGTCAGCAACAAAAGCCTCATAGCCCGTTACTCCCAGCGCCTTTATCTCCTGGATGTAGGCAGGAAAATCGGCACCTGATTGCACTTTGCTATGCGCTTGCTTTATTTGCGCTATTGTAAACATCGTTTCGGTTTTAATTATTGTTCCAAAAAATGGACAGATAAACTCAGCCCTACAAATATAATGAAGGTGGCTTTTAAGAGATCAGCTCCCTGATTGCGCATGCTGCGCTGCCCGCGGCGGTCGGACCAGGCGCCGAC
>JBCNOR010000309.1:0-6293 GCA_039593785.1 Niabella sp.
GGGCTGTTGCGGCTAATAGCCAGGCCATCATAGGCTTGCCATTTATCAGGATAGGCTATTTTGGGCCTGAATGCTGCCAGCTTTGCCAAAGCTTTTTGTTTGGTAGCATCGCTCATCCAATCCAGCTGTTGTATGCGGTTGGCATAAGCTTTTCTAAGATTGCTTACCAACTCCTCCATTCTTGCTTTTGCGGCCGGCTTAAAGTAATCTTTTACATACAACTGTCCCAATAGTTCGCCAATATTGCCATCCGTTAATGAAGAAATACGCTGCCACCTGGGTGTAGGTACTTTTTGCCCGGTAATAACCTGGTTAAAAGCAAAATTAGCATCTGCAAAAGCGCTGCTCAGGTAGGGGGCGGCTCCACGCAGCACATACCACTGCAGGTAGGTCTTCCAGTGTGATACCGGAACTTTTTGCAGCAAAGAATCTGCGGTAACAAAGAATGCGGGGTTGTTTACCAGTATAGAGTCTTGTCCTGTAACCTTTAATGCAGGCAGTATTTGCTGCCATTGAAGCTGTGGTGTTTTACGGCTAAAATCAGCAAGGCTGAACTTATTGTAAGTGCGATAGGCATCACGCATTTCTACGCGGCTTAATTGTGCATTCGCCAATTGTTTCTCGATATTAAAAATGGCTTTTGCATTTTCCTCTGCCTTTGTTGCCGGTACACCGGTTAAGGTAAATAACCGCACAATAAATTTGGAATAAGCTGCCCGTATATCCTGTGAGCGGGCATCGTCCTTTAAATAGTAATCCCTGTCTGAAAGCCCTATACCTCCCTGGGAAAGCTGGGGTATCAGGTTTTCAACGTTCTTCCGATCCTGGCCTACCGAGAAGCCGTATAAAGGAGACGCAATACCGTTGGAGCGCAGGTAGTTCATTTCTTTTAAGATACCGGGTAGATTACTGATCGCTGCAATGCGGGCCAGGTCTTTTTTTATAGGCATGTAGCCGAGTTTTTCAATGGAAATGCTATCCATTCCCGCTGCATAAAAGTCGCCTACCCTGCGTGTTACAGAGCCCGCCGGCGCTGTTTTGTCGGCAGCTGCTTTTTCAAGGATTGTTTTAACGGCATTGATATTAAAATCACGCAGCTGGTTAAAGCTGCCCCACCGGGTTTCCTTGGGCGGTACCGGGTTGTTTTTAACCCAATTGCCGCTGGCATAGGTATAAAAATCATCGCCAGGATTTACTGATAAGTCCATATTAGCTCTGTCGATAAATCCTTTTTGTCCCAGCTGTGCGCCGGCTGCTAAAGTTCCGGCTCCTAAAACTGTAAGGAGCAAACCTCTTTTGACCAGGTATAAATACATATTTGATTATTTTTTGAAAGTAATTTAGATTTTTAGACGCCATTGATGTTAAAAACTATTCATTTTCGACTGTTTTTTCTTTATAAACCGGTCTGTAATGTGCATTATACGCTGTACAAATGTGCATAAACCTGTTTACAACAGGTGCGTATATAACTGGCCAAAAATTTTGAAATGGCGTTTCCGGCGTCGTATCTTCATAATGCACAGTTGCTCAATTACTATTTCAAAAGAAACATTAAGTTGCAATTGTGATCGCAGCAGATTCTTTGACAAATGTATCGCGTCACTTCAGTTTGGTTGTAAACACAAATTTTGTCTTTACCTCCGGCTGTGGTCAGGCATACAAAAGTAGATGTATGAAGCTGTAAATGCTAAAGCTATACCAGGAAACGCATCTCAACAGTGAAATAACAAATGGTAGCAATACCTATGTGTTTCAATGAAGAAATGTGAAATTCAGTAAATGCCGAAGCAAACATTTAGCGGAAGCTTTGCCAATTGTTCTGTGGGTTGATGATGTTTTAACTTCGCATAGCAATATGCTTACTTAAATCAATCGATATCTACTCTACATGACAATGCTAAAGCTATTTAAAGCATCGGGTTTTAAGCGGTAAGACTTGGGAAACTGATTCTGAAGCTACAAACACGATGCTTTTTCTTTTTGGTACAGGGAGATGGAATATATTTTAAGAAAAAAAGCGAGGCAGATGCCCCGCTTTTTGCGTTTTGTTTAGAACGCTATCCGGCTACAATATATAATACTCTTTATTGGAAGCAGAAGCCACTTCCGTATGCCCGTATTCGTCGGCAGGCTTAGGATTGATTAAAGGGCTAACAACGGCATCTGTAACGGGTAATTTCTTTTTATATTTTTTGTCAGGATTACTACTTTTAGCATACAACTGCGTCAGGTTTTTTTCGATACTTCTGGCAATGGTAGTCATGGGCGTATCAGTTGGTTTATTCTCAAACGGGTCCTGCAGGTGTATGGCCATTTTTTCGATCAACAGGAAGCTGGCTGAAATGGCTACTACCAAAGGAACTTCAACATAACCAAAGTATTCTATTACTCCAAACGGTAACAATGCAATAAAAAGCATCAGGGCAATATGTATGTACAGGCTGTAAGTGTGCGGGAACACCGTATTTTTTATACGTTCACATTTTCCCATAGAGTCGGTGAGTTTAGACAAAGTACGGTCCAGCTCTACCTGCTGGTAGCTGTTGATCCAACCCTTATCTAAAGCCAGGTGCAGGTCTGCTCCCATATTGTCGAGCAAAGCACTGGGTATGTTATCGATGTCCTGTAGCGCGTCAAATTCATCCCGGTCAACATATTTGTCAAGGGAGGTAAGCGCATTTTGTTTTCTTAAATGGCGTCCTAATGCATAGCACCAGCCCATCTGGCGACGAATCATACGCCGCCGGAACGTTTCCACATCTTCACTATGGTAATTATTATAAGTAAAGCTCATTACCTGCCGGGAGAGGCTTCGGGAGTCGTTCACAATAGCGCCCCATATATGCCGTGCTTCCCACCAGCGGTCATAAGCCTGGTTACTCCTGAAACCCAGTAATAAAGAAATAACGGTTCCCAGGATGGCGGGAATAGCCAACGGGATGGTAATCCTTGTTATATGGGAGTAGTTATAAAGTATCGCAATAATAGTTGCATAGACGGCTATCGCAAAAATCTCATATTTGATCTTCCCGAACACGTATTTAAACGGTATATTTTTCTTTAGTAACATTGCGATATTTTATTTCCTGTAGTTGATGTACTCCTGCATTTGAACCGGCAATATCAGGCACTAGCCAAAGCCACCTGTGCAGCTTCCAGTTGCGCTTCGGCTGCTGCTTCAACTGGTTCAGCCACTTTGCTTTTAGAGAAGTCTTTCAGCAATGCTATTTTGCTCTTCCTGAAAAACGGAACGGGGTCGAGGCTGGTTTTATTTGTTTTTACAAATACATAATCTTCGGGGCATACGATCATATCAATATCGTTAGCCTCGGTAAAATGATTGAATACCGATTGGGTGTTGCCTGTAAGATATTTAAAGCAGATTTTATTGATAAGGTCAGGGTATTTGTACTTCAGGTATTTGCAGTTTTGCCTGAACGTATCATTGATCATTTGGGCATAGGGAGGCTCCGGGCGAATCAGGTCGGTAATGCCGGAAGGCATTTCGTAAATATGGAACAAGATAATATTTACTTCTTTATTTAAAGATTTAACGGCTTGTTCTGCCAGGCGAAAAGAGGCTTGTGAGAAATCGGTTGGAACTAAAATATTAACCATAGTTTGCTGTTTTTTGTTATAGCAAAGCTGCGGTTTCGATATTAAAAGGTCTTAAGAGTGAAGTTAGATTGCAGTTAGAATTAAATTAGATTAAGATTAAAAAATGTATAAAACTCTAATCCTGTTTTAATGTACCACCCCGTCGTGAAGCCAATGGTAAAAATACCTTTATTGTAGTGCCCTGGTTTTCAGCAGATATAACTTCTATGCTGCCCCTGTGCATACGCATGATATTACGGGTTAAGGGCATGCCGATGCCATATCCTTCAAACCTGGAGGTATTGGAAGCCCTAAAAAACGGATCATAGATATATTTCACCTCGTTGGTGGGAATACCAATTCCCTTGTCGGTAACAATAATAATGGCCTGCGTTTTCTCCAGTTGTAACTCAACCGTAACAGGCGCGTTGCCTGAGTATTTACAGCCGTTTAACACGATATTATCCAGGGCCACTTGTAATAGCTCCTCGTTTCCATAAACGCTGATGTCGTCCTCGTGCTCAGGCAGGTCTGGAAGCCTGATCTGCATTTTGTTTTCGGGCTCCACATCCGTTACATTCTCTTTAATACGGAAAAGAAGCTCGTCCAGTCTTATCTTCTCCCATCGTTGGGTTTTGCCATCAAAGCCCGATTGTGCCAGCGCCAGTAATCCCTTGGTCAGCCGTTGCAGCTTTTCAGACTGTTGTACAATATTCGAAAGACTTTGTTGATAGTCTTTCGGATCGCGCTCGCGCGACAGTGCGTAATCAGCTTCAGCTATAATAGTGGTAAGGGGTGTACGAAATTCATGTGATGCATGGCTTACAAAATTGTTTTGTGCCTCAAAAGCTGTAGATAGCTTATCGAGCATATTATTAAAAGTATCCACCAGTGCCGCAATTTCGTCATTGCCCGGCTGTTGTTTCAAACGCAGGTGCAAATTGCCCTCGCTGATAGACTTAACCCGTTCTGTTATATAACGAAAAGGGCGGAATGCTCTTTTGGAAAAATAAAGCCCAACACTATAAATCAGGATTACAGAGGCGACCAGGGTTATCAACAATATATAGCCCAGTTGCCTGATGATCTCGCCGCCATAAATATTGGCTGCCGATTCAATAACCAGGAAATCGCCGGTTTCATCTTTATAAAAAATACCCGCATAATGATCCAGCCTGTGTTGATAGAATACGGTTTCACCCCTGGCTTTTTTAATATTGGATAAATAAGACCCGGGGACATCGGGCGGAAAAGGTGGTTGCGGCACTCCCTCGGCAGATAGCGGAACAATATAGGACTTCTCATCAGGCAAACGCTCCAGGAACTGCTGCTGTATTACCTTAAATGATTCGGTAGTGTTATGATCTTCTTCAAACCGGAACTTGGAGGCAATATGTACCCTTAGTTCCAGTCTTTTATAGAAATCGGCATAGGCAAATTTGTTCGAGAAATAATAAACGACAATCGACAGGACCGTGAAAACGGTTGCTGTAAGTAACGTGAATAATATGGTGGTTTTTGACTGTATGGTCATACTCCTACACTTTAAACATATAGCCCATGCCAATTACTGTTTGAATAAGTTTATTAGCAGGATCTGTGTCTATTTTTTTACGCAAATAATTAATGTATACATCAACCACATTAGTGCCCATGTTGAAGTTGATGCCCCATACATGTTCCAATATCTCGATACGCGATACTACTTTGTTCGTGTTTCTTACCAAAAAATCAAGCAGCCTGAATTCGGTTGCAGTAAGGCTAACCGGTTCGTCTTTCAATTTTACGATTTTAGATGAACGGTTCACATACAGGTCACCGGCCCTGAAAGTTTCCTCCTGCTCTATCGGGGCGCCTCTTCTCCTGGCCAGGGTTCTTATACGTGCTTCCAGCTCCACAAACTTAAATGGCTTTACCAGGTAGTCATCCGCACCTGCGTTTAGGCCTGCTACAATGTTTTCGGTGGTACCCAATGCGGTTAAAAATAAAATGGGTGTGTCAATTTTGTGATCCCTGATCGTTTTGCAAAGCTGCATGCCGTTAATGCCGGGCAGCATAATATCCAGAACGATTACATCAAAATCGTTGGTCAGGGCAAAATCCAGGCCGGTATTCCCGTCGGGCGCAATCGAAATGCTGTAGCCGCTCTCGGTGAGGCTTTTATTAATGACGCTGGCTACGCTTGGCTCATCTTCTATCAATAATACTTTCATTCAGTTTGTTGTGTTTGTAATAGAGTGGAGCAAATAATCGCCATTCTATAGGTTTGAACCTCCGTTTATCGCGGGGGTGGAAGCACACAAAATCGTTAAAACTCAACCAAGTTTAATAAAACTTTTGTGAAAATTAATCATATCATTCTTCATACAACCTAAAAGCCGTGTAAAAGATACATCTTAATTACACGGCTTTTATTTTTCGGATCATATAGTCAGGTACTAATTGGAAGAAACTTCCGCCTGGCTCTTCAATTTTTTCTCCCAGGCCCAGGCAGTAGACATCATATCATCAAGACCGTATTGTATATCCCAACCCAGGCTCTTTACAGCATGGTCGTTATTAGCATAAATAGCAATAACATCACCGGCTCGACGCGGGCCTATTTCATAATTCAGTTTTTCTCCGCTCACCCGCTCAAAAGCATGAATAGCTTCCAATACGGTTACGTCATTTTCGGTACCCAGGTTAAATAT
>JBCNOR010000031.1:0-17489 GCA_039593785.1 Niabella sp.
GGCCGGCGTCGCGCCGTGGCCCGGGCTGGAAGGTGGCGCGCTGGATGCGCTGGACCGCCTGCTGCGCCTGCTGCGGGTACTGGCCGCCTATACCTACTATGTAAACAGGCAGGCTCAACACCAGCTGCACATAAGGTTGCATAATCCAGCTATGATGCAGGGCAGGTATCATGTGTAGCATCAGCACCAGTGTAAAAGGCAGGCAGAACCAGAAGCGTTGGGCATTGTTTTTTAAAAAGCCTGTTTTTCCACTTTCGTGGCTATGGCCATGCGCATGGTCATGAGAGGATGCGTCGCCAGCCACTGTGTAGCCCAGGTCTGCCAGGCCTTTTGTGATCTTATCTACTGACAGCCCGCTGTTATTTTCAAAGCTAACATCCCCGGTGGCAAAATTTACTTTTACATCCTTAGCCCCTTCTTTATTCAGGTATTTATTAATGGTAAGTGCGCAGGTGGCACAGTCCATACCCTCCACTTTCCATAGTATTTTTTTATTGGTTTCCATAACTCACTATTATAACATGCAAAGTTATTGCAAGGTTGAAATGGGTGAACTCCTGGCTTTGAGTATTATTAAAACAAGGTTGCAGAATCGCTAATTATTATTGCAATGGCGTTGCGTAAAGGATCGGCCGGAGGCTATAGTATAATGATTCAGGGCAAGGGCGCTCCTGAATACCAGGTATAATGGTGGCGCATCAGGCAGAGCGCAAACGTTTACGAAAATGTTATAGTACAAACTAAAAAACGGATGAAAATTTTTCTGTACGTTTGTTAGCGTCACTTATTATATAAATTTTAAATAATTATGGAATACAGGATTGAAAAGGATACGATGGGAGAAGTAAAAGTGCCTGCACAGGCTTTTTACGGCGCGCAAACCCAGCGTTCTATTGAGAATTTTAAAATAGCGCAGGATACCAACAAAATGCCAAAAGAAATTATCCGCGCTTTTGCTTACCTGAAGAAAGCGGCTGCAATTACCAACCAAAAGGCTAAAGTATTGGCTAAAAACAAAAGTGTACTGATTGGTAAGGTATGTGATGAAATACTGGAGGGTAAACTGGATGCAGAATTTCCGCTGGTAGTATGGCAAACCGGCAGCGGTACCCAGAGTAATATGAATGTGAATGAAGTGGTGGCGTACAGAGGTCATGTACTGAATGGTGGAAAACTTACCGATAAAGAAAAATTCCTGCACCCTAACGATGATGTAAATAAAAGCCAGAGCAGTAACGATACTTTTCCCACAGCAATGCATATTGCCGCCTATAAAATACTGGTAGAAGTAACCATACCGGGTATTGAAAAGCTGCGTGATACCCTGAAGAAGAAGAGCAAGCAATATATGAAAGTGGTGAAGATTGGCCGTACCCATTTTATGGATGCCACGCCATTGACGCTGGGCCAGGAATTGAGCGGTTATGTATCGCAGTTAGATCATGGCTTAAAAGCTATTAAAAATACATTGCCGCACCTGAGCGAGCTGGCCCTGGGTGGTACTGCTGTAGGTACCGGCATCAATACGCCTGAAGGGTATGATGTAAATGTAGCTGCAGAAATAGCGCGCCTAACCAAGCTGCCTTTTAAAACGGCAGAAAATAAATTTGAGGCATTGGCGGCTCATGACGCCATTGTGGAAGCGCATGGTGCATTGAAAACAATAGCGGTGAGCCTGATGAAGATTGCGAATGATATACGCATGTTATCCAGCGGTCCGCGTAGCGGCATTGGCGAGATCTTTATCCCGGATAACGAACCAGGGTCTTCAATCATGCCAGGTAAGGTAAACCCTACCCAATGCGAGGCATTAACCATGATTGCAGCACAGGTAATGGGTAATGATGTAGCGATAAGTATCGGAGGCGCCAATGGCCATTTCGAGCTGAATGTATTTAAGCCGGTAATGATCTACAACTTCCTGCATAGTGCAAGACTGATAGGCGATGGTTGTGTTTCATTCAACGATAAATGTGCGGTGGGTATTGAACCCATACAGGCCAATATTAAAAAACACCTGGATAATTCGCTGATGCTGGTAACGGCATTGAATACAAAAATTGGTTATTATAAGTCTGCTGAAATAGCACAGAAGGCACATAAGGAGGGAACCACTTTGAAAGAGATGGCTTTGAAGCTGGGTTATTTAACCGATAAAGAATTTGATGAGTGGGTGATACCTGCAAAGATGGTGGGTAAGATATAAGTTTATTCAGCTTCTGTAAGAAGAAGGAAAGCCACGAATGCACGAATGTTGGAGTAGTGTGTTCGTGGCTTTTTGTTTTATTGAAACAATTGTTTTGTTAAGCTGATTATTTAGCCGCGTCGATGAAACACTTTTAGAATCCTGCGTTTTTTGAGGTAGTTATGAAGCCACGAATACACGAATTATGTATACTATTCGTGTATTCGTGGCTAATCTTAAGGATGCTTTTAATTAATATCTTTGCCAGCTTTCAGTTTTTCTATCATCCCCGTCATCGAATTACGGCTATTGATTTCTGTAACCAATGGTAATGCCTGTTGTGCATATTTCAACGCGGTTTTATAATCGCCTTCGGCGGAAGCAGCTCTTGCCATTCCCATTAACGTTGTGTAGGTGCCTGGAAATTTCTTAAAATTGGCTTTGTATATAGCTATTGCTTCTTTTGTTTTTTTCTGTTGTAATAAGCTGCGCGCATATTGATGCATATCGTTCATACCGGCAAAAGCTAAACCTTTTTCAATAGCCTGTGCCGCTTCGTTGCTTTTACCCAGCTTTTCGAGTAGCTGTGACCTGGTGCTCCAGGTAGCAAACTGCTGGTCTCCGCCGAAGCTTTTGCCTGTGGCTGAATCAGACCATAATAAAGCCTGCTCCAGGTTGGTATTATGCTGCAGGCACCATTGAGCGGCCTGCTGCCATCCCTGCCAGGCAAAACCTTTTTCTGTTCTTAGCTCCTGCCTGAATACATTCAATTGGTCAGCTACATAATCCGTTTCTACCTTAAAGGGAATGGATAATTTTTCCCAGCTTAAACTGATAGTAGCGGCAGATTCTGTTTGATTATTGAATGTATACTGCAGCCTTTCTACTGATTGGTCCAGGCTTTGCGGCTTTACCTTCACCCGCAAAGCATCTTCTGCTGCATCATAATAATAGCTGCCCCATGAGCTGTGATTTTTAGAAAATACCAGCGTGCATTCATTGGGATTGTAAGCAATAAAGAAACCATAAGTACCCGCAGGAAGTGGCTGCCCTTCTATTGTAACAGGATTAGAGAAACTGATGGTTGTGTTTTCATTAGCGCCTGCCCGCCAGGGCGCTCCCTTACTACTGCCAAAACCCAGGTCGCCAAACCCTTCATACACCAGTTGTCCCCAGATCTTGCCTTCGCGTCCTTTCACTGCCGGCCGGCTATAATGTATCGTAATGTCTGTAAGCCCCACCTGTTCGCTAACGGTTGCTCTTTTATTGCCGCCGCTGGGTAAGGTGGTCAACGATTGGCTATACGCCCAATTAAATGTGAAGCAGAGGCAACACAGCATTAGTTTCTGAAGCATAAAAAAGGATTTATGCAAAATTATTCTATTGCGTAAATGTTGCCCTTACCGGTTAAGGAATAAAGAGACCGCTTATAGAAATAATCGGAGATGCCAGGCTCAACTTCTGCTATTGCTGCAACTTCATACGGGTGGCTAGTATATGTTCGCAAGGCCCTTTTTTTAACTGGTTGCTTCTAAAGAAATCGCATTCGCAGGAGCCATCAATTAACCGCTGGTCTTTATCGATCACAGCCAGGGTCGATAAGGTTTCCCCATCGGTGTTTATTTTTCCTTTTATACGTAAAGTGTCGTCCTTAATTTCTGTTGATATTTTGATGTTTCCTTTTTCGATATACTCATGTGCCTCTTTTTCAAGTTCGCTACCAAATCGAAGCAAAGAAATATCCATCGGGTCCTGTGTTAACTCGCGTACACGATATAAACCAAGGTGTAGATCATATACCACCCGTCCGGCCTGGATATAAGCTGTAAGAGCCGTGGCAACGGTCGATGAATCAAGGTTCAGTTTTTTAGCGAGCTCATCTGAACTGGCATACCAGGTTTCTTTTAACTGGTTAAACACCTGTTCTTTTGTTTGAATATCAGTTTTGCCTCTCGGCGCCATTAAATCAAAATTACCCGCATGGCTCCAGTCATTGGCGGTCCAGCCAGAGAGCCCTAAAGTAAAAACCATATCACCTAAGTCAGCCAAAAAGAAAGAGGGTAATCCTGAACCGAGTAATACTACTTTAAAGGTTTTGGCTACCGGGATCAGTCGCTCTAAGATCATTAAACGACGTCGGCCCCAGATCCGAATGGTTTTTTCAACCGGGCCGGTGTACACCGACCGGTAAAAGGTAAGGGTTTCGTACCAGGGTTCTATAACCAGCTGTACCGGCTTGCCGGGTTCCAGTATAAAACGCAAAGCACGCGGTCCTTCTTTTTCCTTAAACCGCCGCAGGTACTGGCAAAGGCTAAAGATGTCCATCGGGTGCAGCTCAAAACTGGCAGCGGGTAATGTCATTGCTGCGCTTACCTGTAAAAACCCACGTACCCAGGAATCCGGCAAATCGATCTTTACTTCTTTATACACTGTTTCATTGGTGGTTTGTGTTTCAAAACCCGAAGGGTCAATGGTGAATTCGGTTTCCTTATAGTCGCGTATTTTTTGAAAGGATCCGTAAAGCGCTTCAGAGTAATCGACATTTGTTGTGCCGCATTGAAACTCGTTGAGCTCCTTGAACACATTGTAGCTGCAGCTCAGTTTACCATAAGAGGATTCATCCTGGCTGAAACACTCAAAAAATACCTCATCGGGATGTACGGTTATAACCGGGTCCAATACAATCCAGGCATCTTTGTCGTTTTGATAGAGGTATTTAAAATATTCAGTCTTTGCGTTATAAAAAGGCCGCATTATTTTCGCCTTTTCCTGCTGCACTTGCCTTAGCTCTTCTTTGAGTTGGGTAATGCGAGCGCGCACCTGTTCTATCTGGTAACCGGCCATATACTCGCTTAACCAGAGTTTTTCCTGTTCTGCTACCCACTCCTTATAAGCGGTTTTATCCTTGGGTTTAAACCTCAGGTCTGATATAACCACATCGTGCAATGCCGATATAGCTTCGCGAAAGGCAATCTTTTTATGCAGTTTTCCTGAAAAGAATACAGGTTGCCGGGATGCATCCGGTACAAAGTTCATCGACGTTGCATGGCCGGTATTATTTATAGAACTGCTGCCATTAAACTTATAATCGAATATCATATTGCCTGGCTTTTAAGAGTGAGGTGCATATCGAGATGCGGGTACTTGTTTTTGATGGCACTTAAAATTTCAATGCAGGTAGCTTTATCCTGGATAGTTGACTGGGCAGACACATCATCAATAATTGGTGTAATGATTTCCGCGGCTTCAACAGATCGTAAGGCTTCCTGGCGCAGGAAATCAAATATCCGGTTCTTAGCCACCCTGGCTTTATTAACCCTTGTCAGTACCGAGCGGAAATAGAAACTAAGCTGCAACAGCATATCGGGCTTACCGCCTGCGTAGGTAGATAAATAATTAGTAAGAAATGCCTGTACATTGGTACCCGGGTGCTGGCTTAGCTTTTGAAGATATACAGGTGCATACTCCGGTTTGAAATGCAGGGCAATCATTTCTTTTCCAAACTGCTCTACATCGGGCCTGATAGAATCTACAATGCCGATCAGGGTGTCGGCATCCCAATCACCTTCAGTAAAACTGGTTTTAAAGAAATGAAAAGCAAAGCTCCGGGTATCATCCCAGTCAGCATCTAACAGGCTGAGCGCTTTGCCTCTTTCATAGCGAATACGGGGAATGTTCTGCTTGAAATAATTCCAGCACCATTGCCTCACCGATAGGAGCTCGTGGTTGCCAAAAGAAATAATTTGACCGAGTGTAAAATCATTGGCATCAGGATAATCTTTCAGTATTCCATATCCTGTAAGCTGGCCCGGCCTGTAATGGGCGTGAATGAGCCGGGTAACCTCTTTGGGTTTCAGGTTCCTCCAGTAAGGTCTTAATTCTTTATGTATAAAATCACTGATGATCACATGGGCGCCTTCAAGTTTCTCTTTTCGGATAAGGCTGTATACCATTTGTGTAAGCGACTCGATACCCGCCTGCGAGCTTAATGCGGTAACGGCTTTAATACGGTTTAGTGCAGCCGTTAATACGTCTTCGTAAGCAGTATCCGTTAACCTTACCACTTCGGGCAAACGCTGTTCTATGTATTGGTTTGTGTATTGATAGAGTAATTTTGTACCATTGGCACGCACCTGTATGTCTTCACTTTCCATAAACAGTGCTACCAGTGAAAAAGGAATTTCCAGGTTTTTATTGCGTTCTAATTTCCTGTTGATAATCATTCCTGCAAGTATCTTATTAGCTTCCAGCGGCGAAGTGACTAATTGTTCAATAATGTCCCAGCTGATATACTCCAGCTTTGTTCCGGCAATTACCTGCAGGCGGTCAATTACTTTTTTAGCTAAGGCGTTATGCTCATCGGAATGCTCCAGTTGTAACAACTGGATTACGGCTTTTCCGATAATGGCTTCCACCCGTTCCTGTGTAAAATAAGCACGGGCGATCAATCCATTGATCCATTCGTTGTTCGGCTCCCTGTTGTTAAACAGCAGGGCCAGTGCAAATTCTATATTATCAAAATAGGAGCGTTGGTTTTGATCAATCAGGCTTTTAGCCCATTCTCTGGCTGAGGCAGCGTTGCTGTTCAGTACTTTGGCGACAAATAAGCTATTGGCCTCAAATTCCTTCAGCCGGCTGTTTAATATAGCAGCAGCTAACTGCTGCGGATGATTAAAACGGCTTTCTAAAAGTTGTAGTATGGCCTGTTCATCAAACCGGTTCAGTATTTGTCCGAATGCCTGGTGTGCTTTTAAGTTATTGTAGGCAAACGCATGTATGATTTCCATTTGCGCCTGCATTAACAGCTGCACATAAGCTTCCGGTTTTTCATCCCAGTAGCCAGGGTACAATTCGGTACGCTTGGAAGCGGCTGTTGATGAGTGATTGATTGTAGCCGGCTGCTCCTCTGCCTGGGGTGCTGGTGCGGGTTCGGTTTTTTTCTTTCCAAACCAGCCTTTAAATATATTGATGGCTTTGTCGGTTAATGATTCGCCGGGCGCCTGTGTGCTCTGTTGCTCCCTGGTAATCTCACTAACGCTGTCGGTATTATAATAATGGCTCCTGCTGGTCACCTCACGCTTGCCGGTAATAAATTTCAGGTTGGGCTGCAGTTGGCGGCTGCTGTCTTTATCAAACAAAATAGTATTCAATAAAAGTAATCCAGCACATTCCGGGTAACTATGCAGCGTATAATGATATTGTCTGGTTTTATAGTTGTACTGGCCATAGGGTGAAGCTGGCTGTTCTGATGCCGGGGTGTAATCCTCCTCCCGGTATTGTAAAAGCGTAGCTACTGCCAATTGCAGGTAATGGGCTGCATGATCATTTAATCCTGCATTGCGCAGGTGTTGCACCGCGTTTTTTTGGAAATAGGTTTTGGTAAAATGAGAGAATGCCAGTTTGCTTTCGGCACTTTTTAGTTCGGCGCCAATATGTACCGATTGGTTGATCGCATTTACATAAATTTTGTAGCTCCTGTCCTGTAGTATGGTACGTTTAAACATGGCAGGCGCTTTTTCGAAAGCATAAGATAAAAGGGCCGTGGTAGCAGCATCATTTCTTACCTGCGACAATTTATAAATAGCGCGTGCCTGCTTAAAATAAGGCGGAACCATTGGCCAGCTTTTGATAGCGGCTAATAAGGGTTTTCTTATGAACGGGTAGACAGTTGCCAATAAATAAAGCAGGGTGAAGGCGCCGGCATCTTTATCAGATGGCTGCTTTTGCAATAATTCGCCCAGCTGTGCTTCATTGCCGGTAGTAAGAGCATGGGCAATATCTTCTGGTAATTGGTTGAAAAGCGCTTTACTGAATGCTATACGGTCTGCTTCATTTGACAGTAAAAGCAGGCCCTCCCAGGCCAGGTTCCTGATATGAGCTTTTTGCTTGCCGCCACCGGCTACCGATTGAAATAAAGGGATAGCCTGGCTGGCACCTAATCGTATCAGAGACCATAGCGATGCGTACAGCTGCATATCATCGCCTTTATTGCCGAGCTTAATAATAAATGGAATGGATTCGCTGATTTGCAGGGTTCCGGCCCGCCAGACCACCCGGCTTGTTTTCCATTCAGTCTTAAAGCTGTTCCTTCCTTCAATAGCGTCCTGCAAGCGTTGCAGGATAGCGCCTTTCGCAGAAGCGGGTTCTATGGTGCTATCCAGCACAGGCAGTTCAATAAAAATTTCAATTTCTGTTTGATACCCTTTGCTACGTTTTTCTTGGTCCAGCTCATTAAATATTTTGATGGCTTGCTCATGCGATATCGCAGCTGGCGTTTTAGTGCCTTCCTTTAAACTGCTGCCCCTTCTGCCGTAACGGAAGTTAACCAGGTACGCTGAAGACGATAATTCGCAAAGGTCTATTTCGTATACCTTGTCTGAATTGCCTTCCTTAAAAAATAATTTGCTTTGCTGGATGAGTTTCATGCCTTGTATTTAGATCCGCCGTTTTAATAATGATAATGATACCGGGTTTTAAGAGGGAAAAATATTCCACCAGTCCACCGGATTTTGCTTCGTCTTGTCTTCTTCAGGTTCGGATGGTTGGGGTTGAACTACTTCTTTCTTCTCGATAACCGGTGCAACAGTTGTTTCCTTATTGACGATTGGCCGCCCGTGTTTGGAAATAATAGCATCCAGATCATTTTTGAATTGTTGCGCTTTTAATGGGTTCACCATATTGATGTATTGTATATACCCTTCAATAGCATTGATGAGGTGAACTGCTTTGCCCCATTTCTGATCCCGCCATCCGTTTACAAGGATATTATGCAGTAAAGCCCTGAACCGGCGCAGGCGGCTTCGCTGTACCCCGGTTTTTTCGTTAACCACTATGCCCGTAACCATTTGCCGGTTGCCGCTTCGCATAATATGCGTTTTATCGGGGTGAATGGTAAATCCTTCCGAAGCGATAATCTTTTTAAGGAAGTACAGGAATCGGCTGATATTTTGCTCTGCCTCCTTTGAACCCGAAAAGCTAAGGTCATCGGCATAACGGGTATAGGTAAAGCCTGATTGATTAGCCAGGCCTTTTATTTTTTTATCCAGCCGGTAAGTGATCAGGTTACTGATGGCCGGGCTGGCAGGTGAGCCCTGTGGCAGCCTGCGCGCACCGTTCTGCACATAATAGCGAACGCCGTCCATCTCTACTTCTTTTGTTTCGGCCTGGGTGCTGATGAGCGCAAAAATGGTAGCTAATTGTTCGGAGTAGCCCAGTTTTTGAAAGAGACCTTTAACCCTTTGATAACTGATGGTAGGAAAAAAGTCTTTCAGGTCTACATTGATCACGATGTCTTTATTAACATGCGGCAATGCATTGGTAACAATAGAACGATGCCTGGTAAAACCATGTACCGCATCGCCTACAGGCAATGGATTGAGTACGGTATTCAGCAGCCATTGCTGTAAATATTTTAATTGTTTTTTAGGAGCCGCAATGAGGCGCTTGCCGCCCGATTTTTTGGGTAGCTCAAAAACATAGTAATGCGAGGTCCTGGATACCTTTCTTTGAAACAGTAGGTAGCGCAAGCGGGCCAGGTCGAGCTGCATACTTTGCGCCAGGTCTGCCATTGTATTAAATACCGGTAAATTAAATTGCTGCAGCTTATAGGCATCGGAGTTGGTATTGTTCAGGCCGCCGGAAACTTCTTTGCCCAGGAAGATGATTTGTTCCTGCTGTAGTTGCTTCCAGTGTTCGGCTTTATTGAGGCGCCTCTGTTTATTTTTTTGCCGGGTTTGCTCCCTTTTTTCCTTAGCCGCCTTCATGCGGGCTTTCCGCATGTCTTTCATCATCGCTTCCCGGTTAGCGTATTTGCGGTCCTCCGCTAACAAGCTGTTAAGTTCCTGTTGAATAGTGGCTTCGCGTTTGATCAATGTTTCTGGGACGCTGGGTGCGGCCGGTGACTCCCAGAACCCCAACCGCTGCATTTCTTCTAAAATAAACTGATCTCTTGAGGTAGCACGGATACGGTCATAGATTTGCTGCCGACTGAGTTTTTCAGACATGCTCGTTTAGTTTTTAATAGATAAAAAGGCTGTTTCAAAAACATAAAAGATGGTCAGCTCTCAGCGTGGCCAGGCTTCCATATTTTTGAAACAGCCGGCGGATCGGTTTGCCTTCGTATTTTCCCGGGACTATATCAATCAACTCCAGAGAACACGTACTATGCGTACGGTTAAACTCATGGAGAAAAGTACCGAAACCGTACGCATAGTACGTGTTCTCCCCATTAAGATTGCAGGTAGTGCCGTATGTCAAATAATTATTCAGCGATGACGAAACATCATCATTTTCTTATTCAGAAAAAGCAAGGTATTGCCGAATCCGGAACGAATATATTAAAATTGTAAGAAAGAAAACGGCTTTCTTAAAAAGTTAATGAAACCGGTAAAATTAAAAATGTAATTAATCCTCCAACAAGTCGGGCCGCCTGTCTTTGGTGCGCTGTACCGACTGCTCGTAACGCCAGTTGTCTATTTTCTTATGATCGCCGCTCATCAATACATCCGGCACTTTATGCCCGCGAAAATCAACCGGGCGGGTATACACCGGAGGGGCCAGCAAATTGTCCTGGAAGGAATCGGTAAGCGCTGATGTTTCATCGCCTAGTACGCCGGGCAGCAGCCTGCCGATGGAATCAACCAATACCGCCGCAGCCAGTTCGCCACCGCTTAGTACGTAATCTCCAATAGAAATTTCTTTGGTTACATATTGCTGGCGGATGCGTTCATCAATACCCTTATAATGCCCGCAGATCATCAGCAGGTTGCCTTTGAGGGAAAGGCCGTTGGCGATTTTTTGATTCAGTCGCTCACCATCGGGCGTGAGGTAAATAATTTCATCATACTTCCGGTCTTTCGACAACTCTTCGATAGCGTTGGCCAAAGGTTCGCACATCATCACCATACCGGCTCCGCCGCCGTATTGGTAGTCGTCTACCTGTCCGTATTCATTCACCGCCCATTGGCGCAGCTGGTGCACTTTAACGGTAAGCAGGCCTTTATCCTGCGCGCGTTTCATAATGCTGTGCTCAAAAGGACTGGTCAACAGGTCGGGTAACACGGTAAGTATATCGATATGCATGCTGCAAATGTAAGACCTGGCTTTATACTATCATGGGCAGGCGCTATTAATTATCTTCCTTTAATGAATCCAGCACCGCTTTCAGCTGATCTACATATTTTCCATAATAATATTTTAGCCACCAGTTGGTAGCCGCAATCATAAATACCATCGAAGCAAAACAGAGGATAAAAACAAATGATACCCTTACACCTGTAAGAGACGGAAGTATACCAGTTGCTATTAACCGGCTGTAGGCAAAGAGGCCAATGGTAAACATCAGAAAGGGTGTAAGCAAAAACGCCCAGGACCGGTATCTCTCCATATTTAACTGCAGGTCGAAATAAATTTTTAGTAGCTGATCCCTGGCGGCAAGATCGAAAACATCCACTGCTTTATAAAATTTAGAGAAAGCCAGCAGGTAGTACACAGATATAATGGCTACCACCATAAAACCCAGGTAATAGACCAGGTATAAGGAGGGATCTATTTGCAAGATAAAGGGGAAGAATAGGAAGATGACCAGGCTAACGACCTGCATCCGCAATTCCTTCTTCATGGTAGCTTTTAACTGAACCAGCGGGTGTTTGGCCGATTGCAGTTTTTCTATACCATCAGGAATCCGGACATCACTGCCCTTTTCCCTTTCCCATTCTGATTTTAAGTTATCAAAATTCATAGCCCAATGATTTAATGATTTTTTGCAATTTTTCTTTGGTTCGATTCAGCTTAACACGGGCATTTACTTCGCTGATCCCGAGTTGTAGCGCAATTTCTTTATGTGAAAGCCCTTCCATAAAATAAAAGATCAGCGCCTTTTCAACCGGGTTTAAATGATGCGTAGCAGCATAAAAAATATCCAGCTGTGCCTGCTTCTGCGGATGAGAGCTGTGGTCAGCTGTTTCCGGCACATCTATGTATGTAATATGATCGTTGTGCTTTTTTGTGTTACGCAGGTAAGTTAAGGCTGTATTCAGGGCCACCCGGTACATCCAGGTAGCAAACTGGCTATCGCCATTAAAGCTGTGAAAAGAGCGCCATAGTTGCGCCATCATTTCCTGTATCAAATCCTGCCGGTCGGCATCGGTATCCATATACAGCCGGGCCACTTTATGCAGTATGCCCGCATGTTGCTTCATGAGTTGTAAAAATGCCTGTTCTTTTTCTGCCAAAATGATTGGTTATATGGTTGCCAACGACCTGATACGATTTCCCTGCGTATTCCTCTTTTCCCGGTACACTAAAGTACTATAGCTGCTTTTCGAAGTTAGTACCGCCCGAAGGCTTTTTGTTACAGGATTTCCTGGATATTTTTAAGCCTGGCTAATTGTCAATCTGTGACAGGACTAACAGTAACAAAGTGTCAACTTATTTCAGGACGGGTCAAATTGGTGTCATCAATTTGTGTGTCATAAAAACATGACACAGCAAAACATGACACAAAAATTATGTGTCACGATTGCCCATGCCTGAAAAAAACGACACAGCCGGCTGAATGCCCGTTGGCCGGTTTAAATGCGCCTTGTTGAAATAATATAGGGTTGGTAGCTTCCGGGTTGCGGCTATTCTTCTTCGCTGTCCATAAAATCGTCCAGGTTACGGCGTTCTTTTTTGGTAGGACGGCCAATTTTGCTCAGGCGTTTACCACTGTAGAAGGAAGCCGCCTGGGTTTTCGATTTTTCCAGTTCTTCGGGTGGGGTCAGGTCTGTGTAGTATTTAATGGCTTCTTCGTATTTAAGACGGGTATGCAGCAGTCCTGTTACCTTAATGCGCCATTTGCGCCCTTCGGTACGAACATCATAAATATCGCCCAAATGCACATTTTTGCCCGGTTTGGCCGGTTCTTCCTGGTATTTTACCCGGTTATCGTTACAGGCATCGGTAGCCAGCCGCCGGGTTTTAAAAAGGCGGATGGACCATAAATATTTATCGAGGCGTAATTTTTCTTTGTCTGTCATCGGGGCAAAATTATAAAATAGCCCACTAATAAAGAATAGTTGATTGAGGTCAATTAACAAATTCCGCATTTCGTAAATAAAAAGGGAACAAGCTATGGTAGTTTTGCAGCACCAAAATGAAGAGGGCTATCGCTAAATATTTTTATATTGGGCTGTTGTTGCTTGTAGCAATTTTTTTTGTTCAGGCGTTATGTGCACAAAATGTTACGGGTATTCGTGGATTAGTTGAAGACGTACAGGGCAAGCCACTGCAGTTTGCCACGGCAAAATTGAGCGTGGATGGTACCGAGCTGGCTTCAAAAACTACTGATGCGAAAGGTGTTTTTCAGTTTTCTCCCGAATTTTTGATTTTAGACAGTGTTACGCTGGAAATTTCTTATGTAAATAAAGCTACACAAACAATCGTAGTAAAAAAAGCTGAATATCTTTCCGTTGTAAAAGTGGTACTGCCCAATTTAAGCTTAACGCTCAATGATGTAGTAGTTACCGGTGTTGTAAAAAATCAAAACTCAGCTTCTTCTATCGTTTTTGATGAAGAAGCTATTCGCCAGCTACAGGCTTTTTCTCTGATGGATATATTGAATGCATTGCCCGGCCGGAAAACAGAGGCTCCCAATTTACAAACACCCCAAACCATTACTTTAAGAACCAGTGCCGCCGATGCGGATGCGAGAAATAATTCTTTTGGGATAGCTATTTTTATTGATGGCGTACGTATCAGCAACGAAACCAATATGCAGTCGAGAGGGCTTTCGTCAAGAGGACTGGGTGGTTCTCTTTTAAATATCCAAGGGGGATCTACAAACGATGTTACTTATAATGGTTTTGATTTGAGAGATATTCCCATGTCTAACATTGCCAGCATTGAAGTGATACAGGGTATTGGTTCTGCCCGCTATGGAGATTTTACAAATGGCGCTATTTTAATTACTACCAAAGCCGGAAAAACGCCTTATAGTTTTAATACCAATATAAATGGAGGAAGCAGCAGTTTTTCGCTGGCAAAGGGATTTGATTTAGGGAAAAAAGCCGGAGCCTTAAATTTTGGAATAGGTTATACCAACAGCAATGACGACCCAAGAGATAAAGTAAAAAGCTACAACAATATTAATGCAAGCGTAAAATGGACAAAGCAGTTGACCAGCAATATAAGAAACTCCTTTAGTATTAATACCGAAAGCAACCTGGATGATATTAAAGCCGACCCCGATGATGATACGGATAAAATGAGCTATTCGAAAAGGCGGAGTCTCCGTTTGAGCAACAGCACGAATTTCAACATCAACAAAAAGCTAGCAGATAACGTTTCAGTTATTTTAAATTATTCGGCAGGAGAACAATATTCTTATATACAATTCCGGATGAATCAACTGCCTAAAGGGGTTGGCTATAAAGATACGACAGGCTTATATGAAGGTTATTTTATTCCAGGCAATTATCTTGCCGTTGAAGAAATAGATGGAAAGCCCATTTCTTACAGCATCAATGCCGATATGCAGTCGCAGCTGCTATCTGCATGGGGTGTGCAGCACCAACTATCTTTTGGTGTTGCATTCAATAGTTCAGGAAATAAAGGGTTGGGAAATATAGCAGATCCTAACCGGCCCAGGTGGGTGAATTTAGCCAGTCAGAACGAACGGCCTTTTAGCTATAAGGATAGTGTTGGCTTTGAAAACAACTTTGCTTTTTATATCCAGGATAATATCAAAGGAAAGCTTTTTACAAAAAGATATAACCTGGGTGTGGGGGTCAGGTTTAATATGCAAAACGGAAGAGGTAATCCGCAACCTCGTTTATCTTTCAATTATTACATTCATAAAAACTGGAGCTTAAGCAGTTCTTACGGAATTTCGTTCAAATCGCCTTCGCTGGCGCATTTATACCCGGCACCTACTTATTTTGATATTCCATTGCTCAACTTATATACAGGCTATACCAAAAGCAGCTTATATCTGGTTTATACGCAAAAAGTGCTGGCGGAAAACAGGAATTTAAAAAATGCAGTCACCTGCCAGTTTGAGCAGGGCGTTAGCTACAATAATGCTAAAATAGGTAGCGGGTCCGTCTTTGCCTATTACAAAAAAAATAAAGATGGCCTTAATACTTATGGCGAGTTCATTCCCACCCAGGTGCCCATATACAGTTACCAGGTAAATCCCGACAGCACTATTTCCTATTATCCCTCTGGCAATTATGGAATGGCCTGGGATTTAAAAAGGACAAGAATGAATAATGGTTTGAATTCAGTTGACTATGGTGTACAGTTTTCTTTTCAGACAAAGTTCATTCCCCTGCTTTCCACTTCCTTTGCGGTAAGAGGCGGTTATTCTGTAAGCAAATATAACGGTGGCAATTTAACCACAACCGAAGTTGCGTCTGAAGTAGCACAGCAAAAAGGCATTGTATATGTGAATTATATCAGCACGCAGCGCGTTTCCCGTAATTCTGTTATTAATGTCTCTTCCAATACGCACATTCCAGCTATTGGTTTTATTGTAAGTGTTGTGGCAGATTATGAACCATTGTTAAAGCAACAATGGGAGGAAAAGAACATATACCCGGTTGCTTATACAAGAAATGATTTTACAGAAGTTGAACTGTCCCCCGAAGAGGCAAGAAGCGAATCGCTGGCTTACCTATGGAAAGGTTTTAATGAAGAGGACAAAGAAAGAACACTTACCCCCTCAAAAGGGTTTTGGACTTTTAATATGCGCGTAGCTAAAGAAATAAAGAAAAATATACGATTGTCGGTAAGCGCTTTTAACGTATTGAACATGCAACCAAAGTCGTATAAAATCTCCAATAGCAATGGCGCTACTGCAGTGTCATTGTACAACTATAAACCTGTGAGCATCACCATCGGGGCCAGCTTACAATTTTAAAATATAAATAAATATAAATGAAACAACAGTTCTTATTATTCAGTCTATTGATTGCTGTACTGTTTGGATGCCGGAAGTCCAACATTGATACAGTACAGGCTGTGTCATTAAGCGTACAGGTAGGCTATTCAGCAGGAGATAGTGCATTAGGTCTTTCCAAAGCCAATATCCCCGTAAAATTAACTAACCTGGTAAGCGGGCAGGAAAATACAGCCAATACCAACAACGATGGCATAGCCGTATTTACCAGCATCACGCCCGGTAATTATACCGTATCGGCAGCAAAAAATTATACAGCCGAAGAGTTTTACGCGGTAACAAATGTAACGGTAGCCGGTAATGTGGCATATAATGGAACCGAAACACAAGCAATAAACACTAACGCCAATGTTAAACTGTTATTGCAAAGTGGGAAAATCGGCGATTTGGTATTTAAACAGATTTATTATGCGGGATCGCATAATAAAAACGGAGCAGCTTTTAGAGATGAATTCGTTGAGATTTACAATAACTCCAACCAAATTATTTATTTAGACAGCCTGTATTTTGGGAGTACCTGGCAGTCTAATACTAAAATAAGCGCCGGAGGTGTACCGTTAGATTGGAGTACTTCTCCAGGGATGCCCACCAACATCGGGGATCCTAACAAAGGTTACATATATGCAAGATATTTGTTCATGATACCTGGAACAGGCAAAGATAATCCGCTTGAACCTGGCAAGAGTATTATTATTGCTCAAACTGCTGTTAACCATACAGCACCTTATGCCATCTATGATACTGTAAATGGAGTCATAGCTATGCAGGGAATTGTTGATCCATCATTATCTATAGACTTAAGTAATGCAGATTTTGAAACAAACCTGATAACATATCTAGGTGATAAACCATATAAATGGGATGTCGATAATCCTAAAGTTAAAAATGTTAACGTGATTCATATTCGTTCTGGGAACGATTGGATTATGGAAGCCACTGGTAGGGAAGATTTTTTTATGTTTAAAACAAAAACGCCGTTTCCTGCCAATAATTGGCCTAGATATTCTGTACCTGGTTCTCCAACCAGTTTTTGCGCACAGGTTAAGGTTGCAGATGTTATTGACGCAGTGGAAATTTTAACGCCATTGGAAGTCGACAGAGTACCCAAACGATTGCCAATTTCATTAGATGTGTCTGGCACGTTTGTTACGGGGGGGGCCTATTCTTCCCAATCCTTAATCCGCAAAACTTTAAAAACAGTAGAAGGCAGAAGGATTTTGCAGGATACCAATAATTCTGCTAATGATTTTGAGACAAAAGTGAAAGCAGATCCGTCTAAAGCAGATGCGTCTTTTCAGAAGTAGTACATATGCGTTATCTTACTAAAAAATGTTTTTCTCTGGTAATTGCATGCCTGTGCATGGC
>JBCNOR010000310.1:0-6288 GCA_039593785.1 Niabella sp.
AACATGCATATCGCCTACTCTTGCTGCCGGTTGTCCCATATGCTTTTTTTAATCTATAAAAAACCTTCTCCTTTTGGGTGGTGGATTGATTGGCTCCGCTTGTGGTGTAGCTGTCTCCGGCCTCGTTACCACTACCGGGTTTTCAATTACATCTGTAACAGGTCTGCTATCCGGATCTGTTACAGATGCCGTCGTTAAAACTCCTGTTTTCAAAACGGGTACAGCTGCCGGTTTATTAAACCTGGCCAATTGCCATTTGTCCAACCATTCCCTGTTTTCCTGTTCGGTATAAACAGCCTTAAAAAATTGAAAAAAGTGCACCCGCTCCCTCTCATCCCATGCCGGCAAATGTTTTACTAAAACACGCGCATCCCATATTCTTACATAAGCCGTTTTGCTTCCTGTTTTCTTATACATATAATATTGCAGAAACCGGCAAATCTCGTCTTTGGTTTCATGGGTTTCAAAAAGGATGCAATGATCCAGTTGTATAAACGGGTCAGTCCTGAGTTCATAAAAATTATCGCTAATCCTAAAAAGGTAAGGTGCTGCGTCCCAGATAGCTTCATCGTCTGTCCCTTTGAACAAAGAAATATAATCAGGATATCGCTGCATCAGCTTCACGAGCGTATATTCTTCATTCAGGGCCGTATCGTAGCACAGGTATATCATTAATTAATTTTTACTAATCCGCCCTGTAAACTGGCAATACCACTTCCGTTTAAATCGAGCTTGGCGCCCTTGATTTCTGTCATAGAACCCTCGGCAGCCATCTTCGCCGATGCTTTCATCTTGATGTTCACACCCGCAGTTTCTGCATCTCCCACTGCGTCTATCTTAACATTCCCGTCTGCTTTGCAATTGATATTCCCGTTAGCCTTCAGGTTAATATCTTTTTTTGCTTCTATGCTGATGGAGCCCGAAGATTGAATGGTCAAATCATCTTCTGAATAGATATACATCTGCTTTTTCGTTGCATCGAACGTAATATTTAATATGGCTTTCCCTCCTTCCTGGCAATAGAAGCTGGCATTCTTTTCCTTATAATCCAGGATCATGGCGTAGTGATTATCGCCATCTTCTCCCGATACAATCTTAATAGATCTCCCATCTTTGCTGTCTGTAAGCCGCACCAGGTTTTTACCTTTGTCTTTTGAATTACCACCATCGCTAATGGAAAGCGTTCCTTCTTCATCATCTATTAAAAGACTTCTGCCTGTTCTGGAGCCGATCATTTTTATATGATTACCTCCTTCAGCAATGCCTGACTGGTTTTTATCCGTATAAACCGAACCATTCACAAAAGGCGTTTCCACATTACCATCCCAGAAATCTACCATTACCTCATCGTCTTTTTCCGGTATAAAACGAAAGCCTTTGCCATTGCCTGCGTGAGGCGCCAGGACACTGATCCAGGGCGATTTTTCGTCGTCTGCCATCCATGGAAATTTCACTTTCACACGGGCCAGGCCTGCATCATCTTCGTTATCGGTAACAATGGCGGCCTGGGCCGTAGCTTTAGGAACCAGTAACGGATTAGTATAAGGGGGCACCGGCACTTCCAGCGGCACTGCGGTAAAACGATTTACATAATTACTGGCATTGGATGCCGTATGTTGCACCTGGGTAAGCAGGTAACTTTTACCGGCCGTATCCTGCGCATCTTTGATTTTGATGATCTTACCAATACCTAATTTCGTATTGCGGGTATTACCTGTAATATATACCGAGGAAGCCAGGATCGCCTGTTGCTCCAGCTTAAATTTATCGTTTACCACCTCCTGCGAAAAACCTGAAGGAATAAACATATTACGGGGCGCATCTTCAATGGCTTTGCCACCCGACTCCTCTGCCGCTTTTATGGCAGGGTTATCTGGCGCCTGCTCTTTGGTAGTAGCCTCAATAACCGAGCTCTTAAAAATATCGGTGCTTGCAATACCTTTCGGGCTTTTAACTACCTGGGCTCTTATATTCAGGTTACTGGCATCGCCCGGAACGGTTAATTCTATAGCAGTTCCCTCCGGCTTTTTTCCAAACTGAAGTTTTTCTCCATCGTAAAACATCCATTCGCCAAAACGGGTAGCCAAAGAAGCCAGGAAACCAAAAGCTGTCTGGTCATACTGTACCGTATAATGCAGCTCTTTGGTGGTTTGAGGATTTTTATTAATACTGTTTTTAAGAGAGGAGTTCTGGAATACGCCATCAATAATGGCATCCAGCTTTTTTTTATAAAAAGAGTGATACTGCGTCAGCTCATTTACCTTACAAAATAATCCACAGCCATCAATCCTGAATTCATAAAAATGCTCATCTACGAGGGAAGAATTCACTTCGAGAATAATACCTTTAAACTTATAATTAACGGTATCGCCGTCTTTAAAGCTCAATTGCACTTCCTTACCTAAAACTTCTTTCTTGAAATTAATAATCGAATTAAGCGTTCCTTCATCATTAGCGGGTCGTATAGAAAATGAAAAGCTGTTCACGTTGATCAGCGACTCGCTTAACATCAGGTTGGAGAAAACAACGGGGTTGTTACTGTTATAGTCCTGTATAGTGATTTCTGTTTTTGCGAGTATTGAGTTTTCAGGCATCTGGCATCTTTTTTAAGCGTCTTTAAACTAATACAGAGGGGAAAACCAATGTAAGTTTTGAATGAAAAGTTGAAACGGGTTAACTGCTTCGCATTGTAAATTTAGAATATAAAAATGCGTTGCTCTATCACTATTTTTAGTGATGCGCCCTTTTAAAGGTTTGATCTAATTTTGAAGGAAACTAAATCATGGAGCGCTCATCCAACTAAAAGATCAGCATACCAGGTATTATTATGAATAGCCCCAGCAATAACTCCGAATTCAAATCAGCTTTCCTGGCAGAGGTGATTTTTGCGTCTCTTACAGAAGCGGGGCATGCGGCTAATCATATCAAAGCGCTCAACAAAGGTGGGTTTAAAAAAGGATTCAGTAATGATGTGGAACAGGTGCTGGTAGAGGAGTCTGACAGCCGGTTCCATTTTGAAATGCTTCTTAACCGCGATGGTATTTACGACCTGCTGCCGGAGGGATTGTTTCATCAATCGAAGGGCAACACGCGGGTCAACTCCGTTCAGGATGCCGTTGAAGAGCATAAGCAATTTAAGGAAGAGGAAAAACAGGCCAGGAAATTTTTCACCCCTTTGGAGCAACTGCTTTTTTTATACAGGGCCGGCGCCGAGACGGCTGAACGCGAAGCCTTGTACGATATTCAGAACGGGCAGCTCAATGAATCTTTCTACCATTTCTGGAATATTGATACCAGCCTGCCGGGGGGACCTGCCAGCAGGCTGCTACGCATCATGCCTTACGCGGACACGATCAAATCCAATATCGATGCTACAGCAGCGGCACTCTCCTACATATTGCAAAGCAAAATCAGTTTGAAAGCATCCTTATTACCTGATAGGTATTTGTTGCAACAGCAAAATTTAAGTGAACAATATTTAGGAGTAGATGCAACTATGGGCCGTACAACCGGCGAATGGCTGACCCACTGGACCTGTACGATATCGGGTATCCGGGGAAAGGACCTGGCTTTGTATGTGGAGGGAGGCGCGCTCAAAAAAATAACAGACCGGTTTATCGAGATATTCGTGCCTGTTGAAATTGATGTACTATTTGATTTCAAACAGGCGGTTGATCCGGAAACAGAGACATATGAAAATATATTAGGAGTTGGTGCTTATTTATAAGTATCGCATTCAAAACTCAACAAAATGGCCTTAAAGTATTTTTTAATTTTTGCGGGGGCTTTCTTTGCTTCGTCTATGATCATAATGGCTTTTATAAAGCCGTTAAGCAGCAGCTTTGGCAACTTTGGCAAAAAGCCCTGGATCTTTAATTTTGTTTCGTCTGCATTAGTTTCAGGTGTGGCTTTCGCCACCACTTATATTACCAAAAATCTCTTCTTCACATTTTGGATCCTTTCGGCTGTGTTCCTGCTATTCGGCATTATCATCGTTTTAATGGTACACAAAAAATATTTCAGAATAAGGCATGATAACTGGGGCAAACAGTTTTTTGCTGAACTATTGTTTGCCATATCTATCATCCTTCTTTGCGTTGCCATTTTTTCATCCCTGCAGTACTTTATAAAAGATAAAGACTTTATGCACTTTCCCACCCTGTTGTGCATGCTCTTCCTTTTAATACCCTTTTTGCTATTACATACTTTTGATGCGGCGCTGGCCATTCCTGAACCTGTTTATCATTACTGGCAATACCCCGTCAACAACCCCATTGAATTGCCCGATGAGGATGAAAGAGAGCGGCTTTATGTAATCGGCCTCGAAATTCCTAAAAAGCGTACTGACAGGGAACGAACTTATTTTACCGTTAAAGCGCCGGAGCACATGAAACTGGGTGACCTGTTTTACCATTTTATCAATGATTACAATGAGGTGCAAAGTGAAACGCCTATACAATATGTGGAGGGAGCAGCAGTTCACGACTGGACCTTTCGCACCAAACCCAAATGGTATAACTCATCCAGGATACTGAATTCAGATTTAACAATCAAATACAATAAACTAAAAGAAAATTCCGTGGTAATCTGTGAAAGGGTTGTTTAGATTAGAAAAGCAACAATTAAATTATGGAACAAAATAACACATATCCGCATGTTAACTGGACCGATGGAATGAAGTTAAATAAAGACGCTTTTATTGCCCAGGACCATGCGCATACTTTTGACCTCTACAGCCTGATCTCATCAACGCTTTCCCCGATACGATACGGTGTATTACCGGTTGAAGGCAGCTTTGATGTACAGATCAGCACGGATAATCAAAACAGCTTACGCGTGAGTGTGCTATCCTGCAAGGCTATAACCATTGGCGGCGCCTATATCAATATTAATGCAACAGAGCCCAATAGCCATACGGATGCCCATCCATCTATATCATTATCACTACCGGGTTCGGCTAACGAAGTATATTGGGTAGTACTTACATTGAATCCTTTTGACCGTATACCTTTTGGCAATATCAACCCACAGGAAAACCCTCCCCGTTTTCCTTATGTAAAGCCGGGCTATAGCATACAATTAATAGCCCATCACCAGCTCAACCAGTTTTCTCAAAACGCTTACTCCTTGTTTATCGGCAAACTGGTTCCTGCCGGGGGATACTTACAGGTAGACGCCGAATATATGGCACCCTGCCTTTCTATTAATGCTTCACAGGATCTGCTGGGTCTCCATTCTGAATTAGACAGTTTCCTGGCGAACCTCGAACAGGCTTGTGCACAAATCGTTCAGAAAATCTATAAAAAAAGCCAGCAAAATGAACTGGCGGAACTGGCCCAGTTTGTTTGTGACCGGTTGATGCTTTATTTAAGCAAAGCCCTTACCGATTTCAGGTGGCTGTATATTTATGATTCCCCCGCAAAAATGATTAGCGAGATCGTGGGATTGGCCAGGGCGCTTAAAAATACCATTGATCTTCGCACCGGTTCGGGTAAAGAAGAACTGATGAACTATTTAAGCGAGTGGAGTGAGCTCAACCAGGGAGAGCTGGAAACCCTACTGAATAATATGGCGGTACTACGCTACAATCATAATGACATCAATGAAAATGTGAATAGCATCATTCAATTTGCGAAGGTAATCGGCAAACTTTTCAATACACTCAGTAGCCTTGAATTTATTGGCAAGAAAAAAGAATCAGGCATTTTCGTTAAAGAAGGTTATATCAATGACTCGGGAGAAAACAGCAATGCCCCGAAACCCAAAAGAAGATTTTTTGGATAACAGTACACTCACAAACGAGCTATTGCTACTAAAAAACAATAGCGCTCCATCCTATTAAAGAGATCAAGATGAAACCACTTAATGTTCAGGACAGACAAAGAGCCTTTCAAAGGTTTTTGTTATTCTTTATTCTTACGATTGCTGTGATCATCACGGCTATATTCTTCGGCATAAAAATACCCTATGCTGAGAACGAAAAGCTACAGGAACAACTGGCGGTTGTTGACAAGGAAAATCATTTCAGAAATGATTTCAGCCAGGCTATGATTGAAGCTCAGTCACTGTTGGATACCGTAAATATGGATCCCCAGAAGTCAGGCCTCCTCGACGGAAGAATTACCCAAAAGATACAGGAAATGGATGCTATGCTGGCTAAAAACGACATCACCTCCAAAGCCCTGTACAGCCAGGTGATCAGGTCACTCAACAGCATGCAATCTTTACTTCCTGGCCTACACCGATACCGAGTTCGATGGTTATCAGCGCCATGCGCGCGGCGACGGC
>JBCNOR010000311.1:0-6283 GCA_039593785.1 Niabella sp.
TGACTAACCTTCCTTTGTAGGCGCCGCTTTTAACCTGTATACCAATACCGGGTCCTGTTGCGTACCATCCCCAGGAGCTATCTCTTGTTGCCGTTCCCATACTAACAGGTTTTGACCAGCTCATTCCGTCATCGTCAGAATAGCATATAAAAGGTAAACGGGGCGATCTGGATGTTTTATTAATAATGGCTGTTTCATGGTCCTTACCGTCATTCCAGGACGTTACCAGCCAGATGCGGCCCGTTTCCATATCTACAACCGGGCAGGGATTGCCGCAGGTATTTTGCTCATCATTCCATACTACCGATTCTTCGCTCCATGTTTTACCATTATCTTTTGAACGTTTTACCAAAAGGTCAATATCACCCGTGTCACCAGCTTCCCTGGCTTCACAAAACGCAAGCACCGTTCCTTTTTTAGTAACGATTACTGCGGGGATCCGGTAATTTTTATATTTCCCCTTGCCCTGTTCCCAAAGTACCGACTTTTGAATATTGGCGTTGCCTCGTTTCGATTGTGTATAGCCTGCCAACGGCATCATTAATACTACCGCAATCATCGTTACAATACCTGATCTAATCATTTTTTTTTTAGTTTTTAGTGAACCTTAAAATAGTTCTATTGAATTTGTTTATAGGTTTCCAGCATTTTTGCCAGCCTGTTTTCTGCCTGCTGATATTTTTTTTGTCCTGCAAGGTTTACCGTTTCAGCATGCGATTGTCTCATGTCATACAGCTCACGCGCTTCAACAGCGTTGGTACTTAAGTTGTACCAGAGGGTATACCTGAAATCTTTATCCCGGACGGTGTATCCCATATGTGTAGGATGCTGCGTGGTGATTGCTTTATACGGTCTGCAAAACTGGCTGTAAGCTACATGATCCCAATTCCTATCCGGGTTCAACAGCAGGGGTACCAAACTTCTGCCGCTTAATTGGGTAGCGGGTGTAATACCACATAAATCCACCAGCGTGGGATAAATATCCACTGCTTCCACTATAGCATTTGTTTTACCTGTTTTTTGAGCAATTGCCGGGGCAGATACTATCAAAGGGATACGTGTGTCCAGCTCAAAGTTCGTGGACTTGCACCAGAGATCCTGCTCTCCCAAATGATAGCCATGATCGCCCCATAATACAACGATGGTATTTTCTCTCAATCCTAGACGATCCAGTTCCTGCATGATCTTACCTATCTGTACATCTACATAGCTGATGCAGGCATAGTAGGCACGGGTAAGCTCTTGTTCCTTTTGTGCGCTGATCGGTCCCCGATCGGGGATATCAGTATATCCCCTGAGTTCCTGCCATTGGTGAAAAGCTATATCGGGCGCCCCGGCGGGTCTTTCTTTATCACTGATACCTGGAAACCTGATATCCCGGTATAAGTCGAGGTATTTTTGAGGAGCACAAAAAGGCAGGTGCGGTTTTTTAAATCCTGTGGCAAGAAAAAAAGGTTCTCCTGATTTTTTGAATTGCTTTAATAATTGAATGGTTGCTCCTGCTATTTGCCCGTCCGGGTATTTCTCATCTTCCCCTTCGGTAAATTCAAAAGCATCGGCCTTTCCTCCTTTTTTATTTCTTTCGAGGAAGTACTCTTTATTACTAACGGAAATATTTCCTGCGTCGGGTAATGACCAGGAAACAGTATCCACTGTCTTCTTAGTATTATGAAAGATCTTACCTACCCCCACAGTAGTATACCCCGCATTTTTAAAAGCCTGCGGCAAAGTAACCGCATCGGGAACCTTAGTACGGAAGTGAGTAACAAGATCTGTTACACCCGTCTGATCCGGCCGAAGCCCTGTCAATACAGATGCTCTTGACGGATTACAAACAGCCTGCTGGCAATACGCGTTGTTGAATACGATGCTACCGGCCGCCAGCTTATCTATATTAGGGCTGATCACTTTTTTATTACCGTAGCATCCTAAATCCGGTCTAAGGTCATCGGCTACGATAAAGAGCACATTCATTTTCCTGTTGACCGCCTGACTATATAAGCCAAGGCCACTGATCAGAAAAAGAAGCGTGAATAAATAGGGATATAACCTGAATAGCTGCATTTAGTTGTATTTATCTCCTGTAAATAATAATACCTTCCTGCGGACTTTCTACCCCGCCCTCTCCTGCAACCACCATTTTCCCGTCATTGGCAAACACTGCGTCCATATTGCCAATGGGCGATGCATAACCCCTGTAGGCCGTTTTATTAAACAAAACCCCCGACTGTACAAATGATACACCATTATTGCTGCTTTCGAATACGGTTGGTGTAACCCCATAGTTAGGGCCGTTGTATACCTGGGGGTCTTTTTCCCTCCCTACCGGATTCACCAGGTATAGTTTACCGGTATTATCTTTTAACGTAATTCCTCCATACATATGACCAAAGGTTGATGTTGCTACGCCTGATCCCATTGATACGGGAGTTGTCCAGGTATCACCCCCATCACTGCTATAGCAGACTAATTTGCTCTGCGGTGCAGTATTGCTATGTGACAGGGTTAACATCAGGCGGTTGTCTGCCAGCTCTATTACCGAACCTGATACGATATTGGTACCGCCAATATTCTGGCTCTTACGCCAGGTGGCGCCATTATCGTCTGATATAGCCATTTTAATGGAAGTGCCACCATAGATCAACGGCATTATCAACCGGTTATTGTATGCTGCAGATTGCAATTGAATACCATGACCCGCGCTGCTTTTTACAAATCCGCGGCTGATATCTCTCAGCGGAGCTGTAATATCAACAGGCTGTGACCAGGTGGCGCCATTGTCGGCCGATATTACCTGGTATATCGTTTGTTCGGCAGGATAACTAAAACTTCCATTAGCGGCTAGGGTGGTCGTTAGCTTGTTGTAATGTAAAATAATTTTGCCATCAGCAGTTGAAACCACCTGGGGAAAACCATAAGTATCGTTTGAGCTTTCGCCCGCGATCACTGTAATATTATCTTCCCATGTTTCACCGTTATTGGCAGATCTCCGCAATATAATATCCGTATTGCCTACCGGCATGGTATTTTGCGCTACACGTTCAAACGCTGTTTGCGGCTTGGTTCTACCTTCTGCAAAAAGCAGCAGGTTGCCATTGGCCGCCTTTGCCAGCGCCGGGGCCTGTATACGTGCATACCCGTTTTCATTTTCATGCATGGCATAGTTAACGGTATACATATCATTGCTTTCCAGGTAAAAGTCATGTACTGTAATAAAATTTCTCCAGGGCCTGATTGTCGGCGTAAAGTAGTATAGGTTCTCACGCGATAACTTAAAAAGGAAGCATAATGTACCATTGATCTTCATATAAAACAGGTTGTCATGGATCACTACTTCCATTTCTGCCGGTACACCTGGTACAATCACCTCGTTAGCTGTAGGCCAACCCAGGTCTGGATTTACAGATGCGCCGAGTTTACCATACAGATCGACAAAAAAGGTAGGCGCTACATTGCTGTTACCATCGAATCCAAATATAAAGCTACCCCCCGTTTCCCAGCTGCGACCTAGGTCAAGGCCGGCTGCGGTACCACTAAAAGTACCCACCGTAACCTTTGCATACATATAAAAGCTCTTTCCCTGTCCCACGGGCACAAAGTATTTGGACATAGCCCAGTTGTAGGTATAGCTATTAGGATCGCCCCCCAAATGGTCGGCATTACTAAGCGGGTAATAGTTCCGGTGCGGAATCAGCCGCATGCCTGAGCTCTCTTTTACCCAGGATACCGTATCATTCATCGCCTTGTAATCTGTAAAGCCTTTAAAGAGTATTTTGTCATGATCAGCCAATCCATCCTTCATGAGCCAAACACCTGCCTGGCGGTTTTTATCAAACGGAAATGGAAGCGAATCGGTTATATTAGCCCGGCTTGAATCCACGAAAGGCCCGGGGAAATCGAAATGTTGCTCCTTATAACATCCGGTGGTTGATATCATCAAAAAAAGCGAACAGACAGGAATGATGAATAGGATAAGCTTTTTCATACTATATATTTGAACCATTATGCTTAGTAATTAGAATGATGAGAACTTTTATTTACCATAGTAAGGGATCGATCGGTATGTACCAGTTATCCTGGTTTTGCAATTGTGCTTTTATGGTTTCACTTTGAGGTGCGCTGTATTTGGCGGCAACCGCATCGGCCAGTTGATTTTTGCCCGAAAGCCTCGACCACAACATCAGGTCATACCATCGCTTACCTTCAAAAGCGTTCTCCCTGGCTTTCTCTTTAAAGATCAGGCTGAGCATAAATTCCTTATCGCGGTAATTGGTTTGCAGCGGATCCAGCTCTTTTAACCCCCTTGCTACCCTGAGCATATTTACAAAATTGAAAGCCGTAGCGTAATCATTGAGCATAAGGTCGGCCATGGCTTTAATAAGATAAGCATCCGCACTCCTGTAAAAGTTCCAGCTGGCATCGCTTTGAAAGGCAGGCCGCATGGAAGCTACATTGTCTGAACCTATATACTTCCATATTACGGTATCACCATTTACTACTTTATAGCTAAATGAAGTTCTGATATCGCCTCCCTCGTATGAAAAAATGTTTTTGATCACCTGGGATGCCGGTTTCAGGTAATATTTGCCACCGTCTTTGGGTACAGAAGAAGTAAATTCCTGCAGCCGGTTTACTTCAAAGGCATTGTTGTACATATAGCCCAGCAAAAACATAGAATGCAGTGAAGCGTAGGATCCTGTAAACTGATTGATCCAGGTTCCGGATGTACCCAATGTATGATTATTATTGCGTACCGGTGAGTTGGCAAAAGCCGAAGCAGCCTGGTAGTCGCCCAGCCATAATGCCAGTTCAGAAGCAAAAGTCGCTGCCATTGCCTGCGATACACGGCCATACCTTTCCTGTGCCGGAAGTGTATTACGGTTCCACTGGTAGTTGATGGGTAAAATACCTAATACAGTTAAGGCATCGTTGTAGATCATTCGTAAAATATCTTCCCTGTTATTCATATAATAAAACCCGTTCCGGATCTCTGCATTGGTCATTGACTGTGCTTTTCTTACCACTGTATCTCCCGATTCATTTACATATTTAAAATTCTCTGCTACATCTGAAAGAATAACAGGGAATTGCTTAAAGTTCTTCGCCAGTATGAAATAAGCATAAGATCTCAACAGCAGCGCTTCCGCGTAAAAGGCACCGGCGTCCCTGTCAAGGATCCTGTCATCCAGTTTGGCCACATTATATACTTTCTCCATTTGCCGGTTACAACGTGCAATTGTTTTGTAAATGCCTGCATAATTGGTATAAGGATTTTGTACGCTTACGGCATTCAGCACAAACTCGTTAATATAGGGATCGGGTTCTTTTTGTCCT
This sequence comes from Niabella sp., assembly GCA_039593785.1. Taxonomy (GTDB): domain Bacteria; phylum Bacteroidota; class Bacteroidia; order Chitinophagales; family Chitinophagaceae; genus Niabella. Next base: position 5,335 of record JBCNOR010000311.1, read on the forward strand.
GTTGTAACCATGTCTGCGCGCGCATCTCCCCATAGAAGGAATTTATGTACCTCCTGGGTCAGCGGCTGGTACATACCCATCGCCGCGGCATTCAGGTCATCCCGGTTTTTATTAAAGTCTTCATCCTTTACAACCGAATAGGGATTTACATCGTAAAAGCCCTTACAACCGCACCAACTGATGCATAAGATCATCAACGCTAATCCAAGCGATAACTGGCTGTTACGATTGTTAAAAAAATGTTCCTGGTTCATATCAAATATTTTTTATTCTTATAAAGAAACTTTTAAACCGAGTATGATGGATTTGGGTAATGGGGATGCACCAAAATCAACCCCTCTTAGCAATGGATCTGAAGAGGAAATCACTTCCGGATCCAGGCCGCTATAAGAAGTTAAAGTAAACAGGTTTTCACCGGTGATGTTCACCTTTATCCCTTTGATAAAAGTCCATTTTGCTTTAAGCGGGAGATCATAACCCAGGGTCAGGTATTTCAAACGGGTATAACCGCCATCTTCTACCCAAAGATCAGCTGGCATTCCATTAGAAGAAGGATCTCCATAGGCCGCCCGGCTTAAACCATTCCCCGGGTCGCTGGCAGATTTCCATCTTCCCGCTACATCAGGCGATTGGTTGGAATAATCACCCATCCGGTTCATTTGTTGTTTGAAGCTATTATAAATGTCCTGCCCATAAGCAAAAGAGAACCCTGCATCTAAAGAAATGTGTTTATAACGGAAACCGGTGCCAAAGCCGCCATAGAGATCCGGTAACGGTTTGCCGATGATTTGCCTGTCGAGTTCATTGATCTTACCATCGCCATTCAGATCTTCCACGATGTAATCGCCCGGTTTATATGCAGTGCCATCCGCCTTTTTCAAATTAACATCAGCTGCAGATTGAAATACCCCTTTTATGCGGTATCCATAAAAGGAGCCGATCGGCTCTG
>JBCNOR010000312.1:0-6250 GCA_039593785.1 Niabella sp.
GTTTTAGACACACTTCAGCAGATCGAAACGCAGTTGATGATGCGCCAGTACGATGGCTTAATGAAAGGTGGTCGTATCCAGGGCAGGCAAACCAGCTCTGCTGTACAGATTTAACCAGTATATCTAATTTATTAAAATACAACCCGGTTTTACCGGGTTTTTTTATGAACTTTGCGGGCTATGATTATTATCAAAACAGACGAACAGGTAGAACTGATGCGCAAAAGCGCGCTAATGGTAAGCCAGACTTTAACCGAAGTGGCCAAAATTCTGAAACCTGGTATCACAACTTTGTCTTTAGATGAGTTTATTGGAAACTATATTAAAGATCATAATGGCGTCCCGTCTTTTTTAAACTATCACGGATATCCCTTCAATTCCTGCATTTCGGTAAATGATGTAGTAGTACATGGATTTCCCAACAAGAATGAATTAAAGGAGGGAGATGTGGTTTCTATAGATGTAGGGATCATTCTCAATAGATGGCATGGAGACCATGCTTATACTTTTGTAATAGGCGAAGTAGCAGAAGAGGTGCAACAATTGGTAAGGGTAACCAAGGAGTCGCTTTATAAAGGCATTGAAAAAGCGGTTAGCGGTAATTTTATTGGCGACCTGGCTTTTGCCATCCAGGAGCATACGGAGAAAAAACATGGTTATGGTGTAGTAAGGGAGCTGGTTGGTCATGGGTTAGGGCAGAGTATGCATGAGGATCCGCAGGTGCCTAATTATGGCAAGCGGGGTAGCGGGAAGAAGCTAAAGTCGGGAATGGTATTGGCTATTGAGCCAATGATCAATATGGGTAAAAAGGATGTATTTACCGAAGCCGATGGATGGACCATCCGTACAAAAGATGGTAAGCCGTCTGTGCATTTTGAACACGATGTATGTGTGAGAAAAGATAAGGCAGATATACTATCCAATTATGCGCCTATTGAAGAGGCGGAAAGGAATAATCCTAATTTGTTTGTTTGCGGTTAGTATAGTCCATAGACCATAGACGATGGTCGAATAGCTGCATTAGGGCAATAGCGAACCTTAAATCTCAAATCATAAATCATAAATCTTTAATAGTAATTGGTGGTGGCGCTGCAGGCTTTTTCTGCGCTGTTAATGCAGCACGAATGAACCCGGCCTTGAAGGTTACTATTGTAGAGCGTTCCAATAAACTACTATCTAAGGTTAAGGTAAGTGGCGGCGGGCGTTGCAATGTAACCCATGCCTGTTTTGATATAGTGGAGATGTCAAAACGTTACCCGAGAGGGAGCAATTTTGTAAAGAAGTTGTTTCACCATTTTTTTACCCATGATACAATAGATTGGTTTAAGGAACGCGGCGTTGCAATAAAAGCAGAAGCAGATGGACGTATGTTTCCTGTTACCGATTCTTCTCAAACGATTATAGATTGCCTGCTAAGAGAGGCAGATCGTTACAATGTACAGATCAGGATGCATTGCGATATTAAAAGTATCACAGCCTCGGGGAATGGCTTCCGGCTTTTAACGGCTAATAATGAAGAACTGGTTGCTTCTTATGTATGTATTGCTACGGGTGGCTTTCCCAAAGCTTCGATGTTTGATTGGTTAACACAAACAGGGCATAGCTTTTCAAAACCTGTACCGTCCCTGTTTACTTTCAACCTGCCTAAGCACCCTATTACCCAATTAATGGGAGTAAGTGTTCCCAAAGCTTTGGTGAAGATTACGGGTAGTAAGCTGCAGCAACAGGGCCCGGTACTGATCACCCACTGGGGACTAAGCGGCCCGGGCGTATTGAAATTGAGCGCTTATGCTGCCAGAGAATTGGCTGAGAAAAACTGGGAATTTGAGGCGACCATTAACTGGCTACCGGAGTATAATGAACAGACCTTAAAAGAAAAGTTCCTGGAATTACGCAATGATAACGGTTCATTACTGCTACATCATAAAAACCCCTTTGGCTTGCCACAGCGGCTATGGGAGTTTTTTCTAAAAGAATGCAATATCCCTGAAACCTGCCGCCGCGCCGATTTACAGGCCAGGCCACAAAATGAACTCGTTAAAAAACTAACTAATTATCTTTTTTCAGTAAAAGGGAAAACTACTTTTAAAGAGGAGTTTGTAACGGCTGGGGGTATTACTTTAAACGAAATCGATTCCGGCACCATGATGAGTAAAAAGCAGCCCAACCTGTTTTTTGCCGGAGAAGTAATTGATGTGGACGGCATCACCGGCGGGTATAATTTTCAAAATGCGTGGAGCACGGGGTGGGTAGCCGCACGTGCAATCGCAGCTATGTAATAAACCGGCATCAACTTTATTGACATACTCCGATCGTTTTGTGGAGCTACAAATTTCAGCATAGCCCCTGTGAGTGCCTCCACCAGGGCAACCTTATGATATTCCCATCTACTTTTCTAAAATGACCTGCGCCGTTTATATCTTTTGCGGATTGTAAATCAATTTTGGCGAATCATAATAACTGCCATCATGTTTTTGGAGTTTAGGTGAAGTTTGTTGGATCAAAATACATTATCAACAAATTTTAAAATTCACGATCATGAAAAAGAAAACATTAGGCATTTGCATTGCAGTTGTTTCGGCATTTACAGGGTTGTTTGCTACTATAACTCCCCAGGCAGAAGCCAAGGCCCTGGGTCAATGCAACCTTGTAGTAAGGTTTTACAAGCAGGGACAATTTGTATCGCAGCAGGTATATGTAGGTTACTCAAACGATTGCGGAGCCTGGAAAACCAATATGATTCAGCGAATCAATAACCTGGTAAATTATAATGGTTCTATAATGGATAGCAACGCCATCTATTAGTGCTCATAACCGTTTGGTAAAAGCGAAAGAGGGTCCATTTAAGATCCTCTTTCGCTTTTATAGAATGAGCCTTATTTACCGGTGATGCGATAAACGGTCTTTGTATAATACTGTTCTCCCGGTCTTAATATAGTATCGGGAAATCCGGCAATTCTTATGGCATTGGGATGCTTTTGCGTTTCATAACAGAAGCCGGAGAAGGGGCGATACCCGGTTCCGTTTTTACCGGTTATAACCGGTGAACCAACAGCGTTGTATAAGTGTACCAATGGCTCCGTAGTAAAAACCTGCAGTTTAATATCCTGGTCATCTGAATAGGCTTCTGCAGCTACATTTTCCAGCGAAGGGTTATCTAAGGGGAAGCTGATATCTATCCCGTTTTCCGGGTTTTCAATTTTACCCGTCTGGTTAAAGTTCCTGAAATCATTTCTGGTATTGGCAACACTTAAAAACTTGCCTGTAGTGCAATAGTTGGAGTCCTGCTCCAGGTAATTGCTGGCATTGATTTTAAGATGATGATCCAGGATGTCGCCCTCGCCATTATTTAAATTGAAATAGCTATGATGCGTAATATTAACTGCTGTAGGCTTTGTAGTGGTTGCTTTTAATTCATAGCTCAATTCATTACTGTCATTAAGCCTGAATAGTATTTGCGTTGTAAGCTCGCCGGGGAAGCCTTCTTCACCATCAGGGCTTATATATTGAAGCACAAGCTCATTGGCCAAGGAGGGGATCCGCTCCCATACTTTTTTATCAAATCCTTCTACACCGCCATGTAGCTGGAAGCCCGGGCTGCTGCTGTTAAGCTTGTAATCCGTTCCGTCAATGGTAATGGAAGCTTTATCAATACGGTTACCATAGCGGCCAATAACAGCGCCGAAGTAAGGATAGTTGGTAAGATACTCTTCGCTCCAATACCGGGCTGGATCATCGAAGCCCAAAACAATATCATTGTAAGTGTTGTCGGATTTCTTTATTTTTATCGCCATGATGATGGCTCCATAGTTGGTTATCTGTACAATGGTTCCTGCATCGTTTTTTAAAGAATAAACAAAAATGTCTTTCCCATTTGGATGTTTGCCATGCTGTTGTTCTGATATTTCGACCATACATTTATTTTACATAAAAATATAGAATTGACATGACTATCGATAACCTGAAACTTGAATTTGAAAAGAATTTTAACAAACCCGCTCAACATATTTTCTTTTGCCCTGGCCGTGTGAATCTTATTGGAGAACATATTGACTATAACGGGGGCATGGTAATGCCTTGTGCGATCACTATGGGAACTACATTGCTGGTAGCAAAAAATGACGATAATATTTTCAGGTTCCGTGCAGTTGACTTCCCCGAAACAACAGATGTGGCCCAACAAAGCAGTTATAGTAAAACAGGGTATGAGTGGTTTAATTATCCGATAGGCGTGATCCACGAGTTTACCCAGGCCGGCATAGAGCTTACCGGACTCGATTTTCTTTTTAGTGGTAATCTGCCCATCGGGTCAGGGCTTTCTTCTTCTGCATCTATTGAAGTATTAACCGCGCATGCGTTAAATGAGCTGTTCAACGGCGGCATGAGCAAGGTTGAGCTGGCTTTGCTGGGCAAGCGCGTAGAGAACGATTTCATGGGCTTAAATAGCGGTATAATGGACCAGTTTGCAGTAGCAATGGGTAAAGATGCTAATGCCGTGTTGCTGAATTGCGATACCCTCGATTATGAATACCTGCCCTTTGAGATCGGCGATTATGTATTGGCGATTGTGAATACGAACAAGCCGCGTAAGCTGGTTGAATCGAAGTATAACGAACGCTTTAATGAATGCAGAACTGCTTTAAAGCAGCTGCAACAGGTGTTGGCTGTAGATCATTTATGTGAAGTAAGTATCGAGGACTTTAATAAACACCGGTCTCTTATTAATGACACAACTGTCGAAAACCGTGCATTACATGTGATTTCGGAAGATCAGCGGGTAAAAGATGCAAGACAGGCCCTGGTGTCGAGCGATATCAAACGTTTCGGTGAATTGATGTATGCTTCGCATGCCTCACTGCAAAGCCTGTATGAAGTGTCAGGTATAGAACTGGATACCATTGTCGATTTTTGTAAAACCTTTGATGACTGTATTGGCGCCCGTATGACCGGGGCTGGTTTTGGGGGTTGTGCCATTGCTTTGGTTAAGAAGGAAAGCTTTGACGATTTTGGCGAACAGCTAACAAAATATTATAATGAAAAAGTGGGCTACCAGCCTGGTGTATTCTCCTCTGTAATAGCAGAAGGTGTGAGAACCATTGTATAAATGATCCCCGTTTTATTGTAAAGGCTGCAGCAATCAAATAAATAGCTGCAGCCTTATTTTTTACGTGTATCAGATTCTTATCGGGTTATCTTTTTAAAAGGAAATCCCACTTTTCTTTCCTGGCCTTTGGCCATGCCGGAAATCTCGGCGTACAAAGAGTCACTTCCGATTTTTGTATAAGTGATCTTTGAAGGAAAATCATGCGTTGGATTTTCGAAAACCAGCTGCATGCTGTCCAACGAAATTAGTTTAAAACTTACCGGCGCTTCCTTATTTTGATCTTTTACGCTAACAATATAGTAAAGATGGGCGTCTCGTTCCTGCAATTTTATCGATTCATAAAACACCGTGTCTTTGTGTGATATTACAAAACTTTCGCCGTTCCAGGTGGAGTCATCGGCTTTCCGCCATATTTCAGTAAAGGTTCTCTCGACTTCCGCAGGATTTTTTATTTTGGGCGAATCCTGCCAGATTCCCAACAACCACAATACCTGATTTAATTTTTTATATGAAGCGGCGGGCGTTGAGTCTGGAAGATCTTGTTTTTTATTGCCAGGATTATTACAGGCAATAATATTCAATAACAACATGCTTACTGGTAGGTACAGGAGTTTCATTGTAAAAAATGTCTATTTAATACTTATAGGATATCTACATTTAAATCTCAAACAGAGCTTACGACATCATTTCTGCCAGCATTTTCCCCATCATCGGCGCCAGCGCCACACCCATGCCGCTCAGGCGGATGCTGCAAAAACTGCGCTCCGTCAATTGCTTCAAAACAGGCGATTTATCTGGTCCCATAGCCATAATACCCGCCCAGCGTTGTTGAATGGCCACCCGTTGCCCGGGTAATACCACCTTGCTTAAAAAATCTTCCAGTGCCTGCTGTATCGGTAAGGTGGTGAATGCATCCAATGTATATTCAGTTTCAATAGATGTATTCCGCGCACCGCCTAGCAGGATCCGGTCGTTCAGGTTCCTGAAATAATAAAAACCTTCGTCATAATGAAAAACACCGTTCAGCTTTAAACCGGGGATAGGTTCAGTCAGCAACACCTGTCCCCGCGCTGGTACTACTGCTATCTCCGGTAGCAGCGATTTACTAAAAGCATTGGTGCAAAATACCAGCTGTTGTGTGGATAG
>JBCNOR010000313.1:0-6158 GCA_039593785.1 Niabella sp.
ATTTACCTGATCACTTCATTAAAATCTGTTAGGTTAAAAACGGGGTCATTTTTTATAAAATCATAAAACATAGTAGCATGACCACCCCTGCAATTATAACGATATTTTGTCTTTTCTGAAACCTGGTCACATTCGTTTGGGTTGAACATAACAATTGTGAGCACATCCGGAGGAGTAACAACATGATTTTTTATTTTCACCTTGGTCATTATCAGCTATCCTGACCTGGGGGCATTACAGATTACCCGCCCGGCCAAACAGCAACAATATAAAAAGCGCGCCCCAACCCAACCTTAATTCCTGATGCTGTAAACTTACAATAACTCACTAATTAGTGACAGATAAAAGTTATTTAACTTTAAGAAGTATTTGACTTCCGAATTATTTTTTTATGAAAAGAAAAACTGTTGAAGGTCCTATAAGGAGCAAGGAAAAAAGCAAGCAAAAGCTGCTGAATGCTGTTGGGAAACTGCTAAAAACAAAGGGGTATACCGCTTTGAAAGTAAATGATATTGCAGTTACCGCCGGCCTGGATAAAAAACTGATCTATAATTATTTTGGAGGCACCGGTCAATTGATTGACGAATACATCCGTTCTCACGATTTCTGGAGCAATATCATCGAAGTGCCATCTGAAATCAGTGATGGTGGAGAAGCGCTGACCAAGCAGATGCTGATATCTCAATTTGATTATATGTTTAAGAATAAGGAGTTTCAAAGAATTATTTTATGGCGTCTTTCGGAAAGCAGGAAATCGCTTAAAAAACTAACCGACAAGCAGGAGGAAAACGGGGAACGCCTGTTCAAAGCAATTGTGGATCCGCATTTTGGTAAAAATGCAGCCCGTTACCGTGCAATTACCGCCTTATTAGTTTCAGGCCTTTATTATCTCAATATGTACCAGGCGGTAAATGGCAGCATCTTTTGTGGCCTGGATATGAAAAGTGAAGATGGGAGGAATGAAGTGAAGGAAGCTGTTAACTTCTTGATTGAGCAAGCCTACCGGAACTTATGATATTTTGCGCATAACGATTACACAATAGCCGGATACAGCTTGTCACTTTATGCTATAATTTCTATTGACAGGACTACTATTGGTGGAGACACCAATGCTATTAAGTTAAGCATTTTATGCCCGTCCTATGGACCAGCTCCATATCGTTTGGCAGTCCGGCTTTCATCCAGGTTAATCCTCTTGAAGTCTCCGCCATTAGTTGACACAGGTAGCGGGTTGTATGCTATTGAGTAAAAATTTTCCGGCAGTTCATTTATTACATCTCTTTACCTGCAGCTATTTACCACCTGCAAAGGCTTTGATTTGCTTGTTATAATGATCCATCCTCTGGCTTTGAGCAATAATAAACTGTAGTTGTTCGGGATCATGCTGGTCGGGCTTTAAACCTGCTGTAAAGATATTGAGGTTATTATAAGTCGTCCAGCTTTTAGAGGGATCTTTCTCCTGTATCGCTGCTTCCAGGTTTTTGATTAGCTGCTCATATTGTTGTTTTGAATCCGGGCCAAAAGACGATGGAAAAACTACGGTGCCTGTTGCTTCAACATCTGCTGATATCGGCGGCTCCTGCTGTGGGTTCGCCTGAGACGGCTCCTGTCTTCTTTCACCACTCGTTGCATATACGGTTCCCACTACTAAAAGTGCCAGTACTCCTACTATTAAAATCCACCGTACGGGCTTACCCTTGCTGCTCATCCACCTGAAAAAGCTCCAGCCAGCTAACAGCACTCCTAACACCACCATAGCAATAGCAAGGCCGGTAGGACCAAATGCCTTATAAACAGGCAACAATATGCGGGGTATATCATAGCTAAGATGTGGCGTAAAATAAGTAATGCCTTTAGCCGCCATCCCCACACCTACTAAGGCGATAGCGATATTTTTAACATCTTCAAGAAAAGTCTGGCTTTTATTTGTTTCTGCAGTCATTTTAATATATGGATTATAACAGCAGGCTGAAGATAATTACTGTAACACCGGCTTACCAAAACCTTTTACAATAAGATAGGGAGATTTACAATCCGCTTTTGCATTACCTGATTGACTGTCTTATAACAAACAGGCATTAATATTATTTCATATAGTTTACCCTCCCCTTCCAGCCAGTGGGAACACTGGCCAGGGCTATGCTGAGGTTGGTGTCTCACAAACCAGTCGGATGCATTTCAATAAAATTGATGCCGGTTTGTTATAAGTTTCATCTATATGCTTTTCCTTCATCAATGTCGTTGCCATAAAAAGCTAACTACTTACCCAGTTTTTGCGTCAGAAACTGTAAAAAGGCCTCGCTTTGATCGGCAAACAAATAATGGGAACAATTCCCGATCAGTTGAAAATTGTTTTTACCTACTATATCTTTCAACTTTGAAAGTTGAGCCGCAGAGAATATTCCATCATCCTGTCCATATACTGCGTAAACAGGGATACCTTTTTTACATATGCTTTTCAGTATCGGTTGATTATTCAGTTTATTTTTCCTTTCATTTTTATAGAATTTTACAGGCGACTCATGGTTTCTTACACTAGTTGTATAAAATACGCTTTTTTCATAGGCTTCCCTCAGGCTTTTACTTTCCGGGGTTGGATATGGCATATTGAAAAAATTCATTTTACCAGCTATTTCATAACAGCGTTTCCGGTAATCGGCTGTATTCTTGTCTAATTGCTCTATAGCCCATATTTCAGCCGTCCTCACTGTGTCGTTTTTAAAATAGGCCTTAGCCGATTTCAAAATATGATCATAGGTCTCCTGTTGCGAAAACAAAGCACCCGCTAAAACAAAAGCATTGACCTTTTCAGGGTACTGCTGTACAAAAAGTGTTGCAATAATACCTCCAAAACTGTGAGCAAGAATTATCGCTTTCTTTAGATGATATTGATCATATATACCCAACAGATCCCGAAAGCTTTCCTCAAAGATCATGGTGGCATTTTCATCTTTTGAGCGTCCCTCCCCTCGCCTGTCATACACTATTACATAAAATCCCCGGTTGGCCAGGGCCTGCGCTGTAGTACCCTCAAAAAGATTGGAATTACCACTGGGTCCGCCATGTATAAAAATAATAGCCGGATTTTGAGGGTTGCCATAATCTTTTGAATAGATAACCTGTGCATTGATAGAACCACAAAGCAGCATCAACAAGGCCGCGATCAAAAATCTCATTTGGTCAGAAATTATTTTTTAAATTTAGTATGTAATTTAATAGGCTTCGCTCTCCAATCTATAAGATCTGAAAATATCGGCAGTACAATTTCCCTGTGTTTCGGTTTTACTGATAAGGAATTCAAAAGCCGGTTCCAGTCCGCTTAAGAGCACTTTATCTCCTTGCTGGTTCGTTGCTTCCGATGACTGCAAAATTTGCCCACCCAGAATTTCCACCTGGTACCAGCCATTCTCTAATTCAATCCGGGGTAGCCGAAGGGTTTGGGCATATTGGATCTTTTCTTCAACACGCTCGTCTGTAAGTTGTTTAAGATCCACCAGGTATATAATAGAACACTGCCACTTTCTACTTTCAATATATAACCGTCCTGGCGAAGCTGTAATTCATTTCCGGGCTTTAGCAGCTCAGGTGTTCCTGAGAGATTGAATAGAATGGTATAGGGATAGTTGGCCACGTCTGACAGGGGAATCATGATTCCATCTAACACCACCTGGTCGCATGTTTCCTGAGTCGTAAATTCTGTGGCCAGATTGTCGGGTAATTGATGGGCTTTCTTATAATTATTCAGAGCGACCAGATCGCCCAGTAAAAAGTAAGATAGCGTATCGTTTAAAACTTCAGTAAACTTGTAAATATTCATTGCAGCGTTTCTTTTAACTCATTAATCCTGATGGATGTGCAAATAAACAAAAGGTAGCTCACACATTATTATGCTGAAGCGATTGGTTATTTACTTTTCACAAGTGATGCATATCAATATTGATTTTAGTTTTAACCATTACTGGATTTGCTTTGCTTTCTGAATCGTTTCTTCCATATTCCGGGTTAAAGCACCCGGCACAAAATCTTCCCGGGGTGTTCCCTTTACATGATATAACCTCTCCGTAGGTATCTGGAAACCAATCCCTGTTTCAGTCATCCGAAATCCTGAAATAGCACCTAATAAACCAGCCATTGGCGTTCCTATAATCGTCGCCCTCTTCATTCCATCAAAACCAATCGCTATTCCCTCTCCCATACTCCCCGTCCACCTGCTTACTAAAACATACACTTTTCCTGAGAAAACTTTTTTGCGGGGTGTTACATATTCCACCCAATGTCGTTTAGTTTGATACGCTTTTTCGTCAAATTCATGAACCTGGTAAGGCAAGGATGTAGTTATAAACCGTCCCATAATAGCACGGGCTACTGTTGAATTTCCACCACCCGGTGTCTCCGTCAAATCAAGAACCAGGTTCTTCAATAAAAGCAGGCTGTCCAGCGCACTGTCAAACGCTGCAATCAGGTCATTATTTCCAAGAGCGTTGTTGATCCGTATATACCCGGTATTGTTATTTATCTTTTTACTGAAAAGTAGTTCAGGGCTGTTTCCGTAACTCACCGGGTGAAATGTCTTTAACCGCCCGCTATCTTTAACAGTAATAACGCGCGGTGTATCATGTGTACCCGCGAATAGCATATCCAGCGCACATTGATACATTTTTGCATCTGGTTGCGCTGTATAGCGGGGCAAAAACTGCTTCAATTGCGCATCAATAGGTTTATCATTAAAAGCAGTCACTTCCATTCCAATCTTCAATCCCGACAGATCGGCACCAAACCCCTTCCTCAGATCCGTAATGAAATATTTGTTCCCGGATTGCTCAACACGCAGATCTAATCCGGACGGTACTAAGCGATTGGAACCGGGCAGGTTGGTACTTAATGATACATGACCATTATGCAGTTCACTCAAAACTCTTTCCAGCAAACGTATGTACCCAGCTTTATCAGAAACCTGGTTCACCAATGGTGTATATATCTCTTTGACCTTGCTCCAGTCAATTTTCTGCTGATCCAGGTACGCATAATGTTGGTTGATATCAGTCCAAAACTCCTGAAAGTCTTTTTGATATGGAGTTTGAGCCAATACCGGATGACTGATAAAAATCAAATTTGCGCTCAGTACTATAGAAACGATCCATATTCGTATGACCATATTCCCTTCTTTCAAAAATTACTCTCTCAATTTTACTATACCAAAGACTAAACTGTGTTTTTTCAGGTGGCTTACTTAAAAGAGTATTTTTCAAAAACATCCAGGTTCTCAATCTTTCTAAGTGAAGGATGCTGACTTTTCATCAGTTGTTTGCTCTCCACAATAACGTCGTCAAGGTCGAAACCCTGAATCGTTCTTCCTAATAAGAAAGAAATGGTATACTCACTCCAGTTCTTACCTTGTTCTGCCGCCACCCGCGCTGCTTGTTCCATTATTAACCAGGTTTCTGATTCAGTTAAATATCTACACCAGTAACACCACTTGGCTAATGATACCGCGCGGCAAATGTCCCAGGCATAAGCGGACTTCACCTGCTCTACATCTGCGAGCTCTATATCCAGTCCTTTCGCGATCCGCTTCTGAATCTTCGACAGCTCCAGAGATGGCTGTTGTAGCACCGGTTCAAATTCAAAACTTCTTTTCAGCTGTAATAAGTTATTGAGTGCTTCTTTTGCTTCCTGTGAATTATTAATCTCCCACTGTTGTTTCAGCCCATATACATATATCTCCAATCGCTGGTCGGGCAATATGTCCAGTATCTTTTCACCCCGGTGATAAAACAAGATTGCTCCAAAAGTCAGCAGTCTTTTCTGTTCTTCCGTTACAGGGCTACCCGAATGGTTTTTCTTCAGTTCATCCAACTGCTGCTGTTTTTTCTTTTTCATCATCTTTTGCAAAAAGATAATATAGATAACAAATATCGCAGCACCCCCCGCAATGATGTAATAAACATTTGGACTCATAGTGATAGTTTTCAGATTATAATTTTAAAAATATAAAATACTCACTATTTGGTGATATAATTTTTATATATTCTATATATTAATCTGACTATTCGTTAAAGTCCATCTTTTTTACGGTAAAAAATGTAAAGCTGCTTGCTTTGAGCAAATCAGCAATGTATAGGTTATCGAAGCAGGCACATCGCTATCACTTTATTGTA
>JBCNOR010000314.1:0-6238 GCA_039593785.1 Niabella sp.
GAGAGTGCGTTTTATAAAATTTCTGCCTATCTTAATACATTAAAAATGTATCGATATCACTATTCTTGACCAAATCTTATTCCAAATATTAATTGTTGATAGTATTAGTTTTCAATTTTTCCTCTATTTCTACAATCAATTTTTCACTTAAGACAATGACCAAATCACAGAATCTTCTTATGAAATTCAAGTCTCTTATTCTTATATGACCCAGACTTCCGGCCATTATTACTTTATGTTTCGATAAAAATTGATAACATTCATGCTTCTCTAGTTTTTTCATTGGATCATTCAGCATCATTCCGCCATTATGGGCGATTAGATTTCTGATTTTCTGAAAATGGTTTATTTCTTGCCATTCTTTAAGTGATCTATCAGCACTTTGAATGTCACCCACTAAAAAAAGATAGCTGCAAAACTTGATAATTCCGTTGCCACTTAAATGCTCTATTTGAATTTTGGGTTTAAACTCTTTCTCGACAATGCGAGACAGTTTGAGTAGATGGTGTTCAAAAAAGGAATAAGCTGATAATAATATTGAGTTTAAAAATATCCAATCTATATTAGCATAGTGAGCACTTTTTTCAAACAAATCATCGGTTTTTCCTTCTTCCCTTTTTATGCTCTCTAGTAATTCTATGTATTGTTCCTGTTGTGCTTGCAAACTGTCTGCAGACACATTAACAAGGGAGTTCAAATTCGCCTTAAAAAGCTTTTTTACCAACGGCAGATTAAAGCTTATCTTTTGCGCGCTCATATTTTAATAGGTATAAAGCTGCTATAAAGTTATTTTCCCTCTATCAACTTCTCCAACCTCACCATCATTTCATCCTTCTCCTTCAGCATCCTTTCATACAAAGCAATCTTCTCTTCATGTAATTGAACTAACTTGTCAATAGGGTGGAAGGTTGGGTTTTCGTTTCTTTGATATCCTATGCCATGATCACCAAAAGTATTCGTAATCACATTCACCGCCTGTTCCTCATCAAAATTCTGAAAAGCTTCAACGGGTATTTTAAGCACAGTAGATATTTGTTGAAGCAGGGGAGCGTCAATGGTTTCTTTTTGCTCCAGCAGCGATATTTTCTTTTGGTTCCAGTCATCGCCCAGCTCATAAGCCAGGGCTTCTTGCTTAATGCCTAGCATTTCTCTAAAGCGTTTAATCCCGATAGCTATCGGGACGGCCTTCGTGTATTTTATTGTCCATGTTATTCGGTATTTTCAAAGGTTCAAAAATAGGGTGTTTTATAGTATAAAACTACGTAGATAAAGTTAAGTAAAATATCCATTGTACCCCTGTAAATTATCCATTATATAACTTGAATAGGCATGGCCGCCGTACTTTCTTTGTACCAACAAAAAACAATAACCTATGTGCACCCAACAAAAATACCGGTCCGTTACCAGGCGTATGAGTATATGCAGCCCGTCTTATATTCCTTTTAAATCGCGCCGCCTGCCGCATCCCGTTATAAGGCTGGCTGGCCCATGGCTGCAGGAGTGTGGCTTTGGTATAGGCCAGGTAATAGAAATTGTCTGCGAGCCGGGCCGGTTAACTATTACGCCTGCCCCGGCACAAAACCCTGCTGAAGTGGGGGCGCTGCTACAGCAGCACAACATACAAATTGTATAACGCATTATACTAAATAGCTACCTATGAAGGCTACCCGTGAAAAACACCGGGCTTTATAGTTCAACCCACCGCTGGCCGGTGGGTTACTTTTATTATAGTAGGGCTATTGGCCTAGGGCATTTTTATCGATCACCGATAGGGTTCTGTGTTGAAAAAAATGATTGGTGTACAGGTATAGCTTCTTACTTTTTTTTCTTAACAAAAAAAAGTAACAAAAAAAGTCAAGGCTCTGAAAAAATTTGCTAAAAACAATCTTGCAAGCCTAAACCCGCCAAACTCGCTCCGCAGACCCAAATAAATTAATGTGATGCCACGGGCTCAAACAGTGGCGGCTTCTTAACGGCTTTCGTCGATTGTTTTCTTAACGCAATTTTTTCAAGGCCGGTTTGCATTTCGATGCCCGAGCTCTGCTTCGTCATCCCGATAGCTATCGGGACAGCATGACAACGCCGCCGATCGGGATCTCAATGTCACCCTTAGCCTGACGAATGGCATTCAACGACGGGCAGCGGCGCTATGCACAGTGCCGGCCCGCTCAAATTGGGTTCGGGCAGGCCTGCCTGTTTCGCATCCGGGCAAGGATACGGAGGGCGGCGACCAACGGAAGCCGGTGCGCAGCACGGGAGCGAAGCGTACCCCACAGTAGCCTGGCGCTGCTGTTGCAGCCGGGTTGGGAGCGTGGGGACAGGCAGCGGCCCGCCTCATTAAAATGATTCACAGGCCCGCATAAATAATAACTAACGAATTGAAAGAGGGTATAAGGGCAATGCTAATGCCCGCGCTCTGCTTCGTCAAGCCCGTCCGAACCGGTCATCCGGGCGGGCTCAGCATGACAGTGCTGCCAATCCCGATCCAGATGTCAGCCTGTCCAAAGGACTCCACAGGAGAGCTTGACGAAGGCTTGTTGGAACCGTAAAGCTCACGATCTGCTTCGTCAGGCTCTCCACGAGAATCCGTTGGACAGTATGACAACGCTACAGATTCCCCGTAAAAACTAGCAAGAACGGAGCCTTTCGATAAAATAACCAGCCATGATGTAAAATAGTTTTGATTTATTTAGTTTCCTTATTTTTAGGTAGTCCAAAATAACGCAATGGGAATAAACGGGCCGTTTCATATTTGGGAGTTTGAACAATGCTTTGATCAGTGGAGCACTAAAGTGTATAACTATGCCTTTAGGAAAACCCAATCCTCTTATTTGGCGGAGGAAACGGTGCAGCGTACTTTTATTAAACTATGGAAAAACATCACCGAAAAAACGGTGGAGGCCAGCATAGAGTCACAGGTATTCTGTATCGCCAGAACTACCATGCTCGACCTGGTAAAGGAAGAGTATAACCGTAAAAAATTGATCCAGGCGGGAAAATACCTGGTGCAACCCTCTTCACCCTACGACGATTACCAGGCCAAACAACTGGAACTGAAACTACAATGGGTAATTGGCCAGCTACCCGAAAAGCGGAAACAGGTATTTATGTTGAGCCGCTATTCTAATTTATCCCACAAACAAATTGCCGACCAGCTTTCCATATCATCCAAAACGGTGGAAAATCATATTGCCCTGGCCCTGAAGTCTATTAAAAAGGCTTTACTGCTGATGGTACTTATGCTACAGATTTTTTAGTTTTCTTTTGGGGGATGGGCGCTTTTGAATCGTAATGGATATATATGCACATTACGAAAGAAGTTATGGACCGGTACCTCTCGGGGAAAGCCAGTGCCGAAGAAGCTGAGGCTATACGGCATGCTTTGGACCATAACTTAATAGATCTGAATGATTGGCTGCCGGAAACGGAATGGCACCATACGGAAGAAAATACGCCCTTTGAGCGCCAGGATAACATCAGGCAGCAGCTTTTAAGAAGAGTTGAAAAGGCCAACCGGTGGCGCCTGGTATATGCTATATCAAAATATGCCGCTGTATTTATATTGACCGGCGCAATAGGTTGGGGCCTTTTCGACTATTGGAAAAAGCCGGCGCCAACCGCTCCCATTACGGCACAGCATAAAGAACCGGTAGCCCTGCCGCAGCCCCCTTTAAAAATAACAGCCCCGCCAAAAAAAGCAGTACAGAAGCCAGAGCCGAAAGGCAATTTATATTTTATCAATTCGGGTAACCTGCCGATGCAGGTAGCGGTGCCGGATGGTTCTAAAATTGAACTCTATCCGGGTTCGGAAGTGAAATTTGCTGATGGCTTTGCTGCATTAGCTAAGCGCGATATCTATTTAAAAGGAAAAGCCACATTTACGGTTGCCAAAGACCGGTCGAAGCCATTCAGGGTGCATACCGCCGGGTTAATGACGACCGCACTGGGCACTGTATTTAGTGTGGACGAACTGCAATCATCGGTGACCAAAGTAAAATTATACGAAGGTCGCATCCAGGTACAGGGCGTTGGCGATAAGCCCGGCAGCGCATCCCTAAATATGCAATTTGTACCTAATGAAGAAGTGACCATCAACCACCAAGCGCTGCAGATTATAGCCGAATCGAGAACCAACTCATCTGCATTCAACAGAAAGGGTTTTTACCAGGAAAAGCAAAACAGGCTGATATTTAAAAACATGGCCTTGAAGGATATACTTAATATTATCAGTCACAATTACAAAGTTCAACTGCAGTTTGATCCAGAAACAATTGAAAATAAATATTACAGTGGCACTTACGAAAATGCTCCATCTGTCTATTTAAAAATATTGACCGACCTGCAACAGCTTCACAATATTGTAATAATGGTTCGAAATGAAAAATGATCTACATATTTAATCCATAATTTATGCACAATTATCTACTCTCCAAACATTACCTGCGTATGATGCTTATGCTAAAAAGCAGGATGGGTATCAGGATAAACCGGTCCCTGCGTTTTGCATGGCTCATCTTTTTGGTAACCGGCTCACAGGTAGCCTATGCGCAACAGTATGCATCCATCAACGGGGTGGTGCGCGACGAAGGGGGCAAGCCTATTTCGTCGGCCACTGTAGTCATTAATAACCCCAACACCAGTTTTAAGAAAACAACAGTTACGGCTACAGACGGTACTTTTTCTTTTAACGAGGTTCCGGCAGGCGAAGGGTACCAGATCACCGTATCATCCATTGGGTTTAAAACGAAGGAGCTGGCAGATTATAATATCTCTGGCCGGGATAAGCTGGCCATCAATATCAGCATGGAAACCGCAGCAGAGAATTTGCAGGAAGTAGTGGTAACAGCCCTGGGTATTAAAAGGGAGAAAAAGGGATTGGGCTACACCGTTGCTGAGTTGAAAGGCAGTGAGCTTACACAGGGTAAGGAAGCCAACGTAGCTAACGCCCTTTCGGGAAAGGTAGCAGGAGTGCAGGTAAGCAGGGCGGCCTCCGGTGCAGGCGGATCGTCAAAAGTGGTGATACGTGGTAACAACTCACTTATTGGTAATAGTCAGCCGCTTTACGTAGTAGATGGGGTGCCTATCGATAACCAGAATATTTCGGCGCCTAACCAGTCGGGGGGTACCGATTATGGAGATGGTATCAGCAATATTAATTCGGAAGACATTGAGACGATGTCGATTTTAAAGGGGCCTAACGCAGCCGCTTTGTATGGCCAGAGAGGAAGCAACGGCGTTATACTCATCACCACCAAATCGGGAAAAGCGGGTAAAACCCGTATAAGCTATAGCACCGATTTTTCGATGGGCAATGGCCTGGTGTTGCCCGATTTTCAAAACGAGTATGGCCAGGGATTAAACGGAAATTTTACCCATTTTCGAAAAAGCGACGGCACCATTGTTTCGATGAACGATGCCATCAAAAACAATTTTACCGGCACGCCTAAAATGAGCGCCGGCAGAGACCGTACAACACGTGCCAGCTGGGGACCCAAAATGGAGGGGCAAACCTACGAAGATGCTTACGGCAATATACTGCAGTTAACACCGAAACCAGATACTTATGAGTCTTTCTTTCAAACAGAAAAACAATGGGTGAACAACTTAAGTGTGGACGGCGGTAATGAAAAAATAAACTATCGTTTTTCGTATGGCAACACCGATGTGAAGGGATATATCCCCACCAATACATTGAAGAGAAATAATTTTAGTTTGCGTACACAGGCTAAAATAACCGATAAGCTGCACATGGATGCTAAAGTGAACTATATTGCTCAAAAGGGAAACAACAGGCCTACCTTATCAGATGCTGCCGATAACCCCGCTTATTTATTTATAAGCCAGCCGCGAAGCCTGGGTAACGACATCATGTCGCAATATAAATGGACGGCACAGGAAATAAGCAAACAGTTAGGTTTTTCGGGTATTACAGAAGGGGTAGAAAAAACATATGCTACCAATAGTTCTACGGCCAACCCGTTCTGGACCGTTCATGAAAATCATAACGAGGATCGCCGGGACCGTGTTATAGGTTTGCTTCGGTTAAGCTATGATTTTGCGCCCTGGCTTAAAGTAGCTGCTACAGGCGGAACGGACTTTTTCACCGATCAGCGCTTTCGCTACAGGCCCATCAACACCTATCAGAGCTTGAACAGAAAGGGAGATATTCGCGAAGAAGTGATTCGTTCGCGCGAAGACAATTACGACATCCTGGCCAGTTCTAATTTCAACCTGTCGG
>JBCNOR010000315.1:0-6237 GCA_039593785.1 Niabella sp.
CCTCTGCATAATTCAACAAGATCTCTGCATACCTGATCAATGGCCATCCTCTGTCTGTTGTACCTGCTGTATTACTTGCCAGATTTTCATCCAGCATTTTTCTTGAAAAGTACCCCGTAAAATATCCGCCTGCCACATAGCCGTCGGAAGTTGTATTGGGAATGGCAGATCCGGCCGACTGGTAGGTCCATATTGGTGTTTTAGGTCCTGTGTTGCTGGTATAAGACAGTCCGTTATAAATAATAGAATAATCAAAACGGGGGTCACGGTTCTTGTACGGATTGGCAGGATCATACATCGGGCTTTCGGATGTAGGTTTCCCGTCTCTCATGGGGAAAGCCTCAACCAGGTTATGAGTAGGCTTCATCACCAGGCTGCCTGATCGCGAACCAGGAAGATAGTAAGATTCCATTTCCCTTTGTGGTCCCCGGTTAAAGGCAAGAATATACTCACTATTCACCCTTTTCAGGAACACGCTGTAAAAGCCATTACCGGGTCTTGTAGCATTATCAATATTCAATTGATATTTACCCGAATTGATCACTGCTTCTGCAGCATTGGCTGCCAGCTGCCACCTGTTTTTATCATAGCTGGTATATCCCACCAGGCTCGCTTTATCACCCGCATTAGAACTATTTCCGCCATTAAACAAAGGACTTGCTGCATATAACAAAACCCTCGATTTAAGTGCCATGCAGGCCCCGGCAGTTATACGCCCGTAATCAATATCAGCGTATACCACGTTTGCTAATGCCTGTGTGCATTGATCGAGCTCGCCTGTAATATAGTTGATACACTCCTCAAAACTATTGCGGGGTATATTGATAATATCATTGATGTCGTAAACATTATCATTAACGATAGGCACACCACCAAATACAGCCACCATCTGGTAATAATACCATGCCCGCAAGAACCTCGCTTCTGCAGCCATTCTTTGCTTAGTAGACTCGTGGAACGGTGCTTCCGGTAATCGCTGTAGCAGCAGATTTACCCGGCGGATGTTCATGTAAGGCGTATTCCAGAAATCCTTATCTGCCGCAAATCCGGTAAGCACATTGTTGGGCCCGATAGAACCCAGTGTATATGCATTACCCCAAACTGACGTGTTATTGTTCCCTTCTGCGTTGTCTGAAGCCAGTTCGGTATTACCCGCGCCTCCGGCTGCAGAAAAACGGTAAATCGCAAAAGTGTAGCCGATATCCACATAGATGCGGTTCAGGAAACCAAGCGTCCGTATACTGTCTGTGAATATAGCTTTGTCGTCCAGCAGATTGGTCTTATCATCCAGAAATTTTGATTTCTGACATGATGCCAAAAGGCCGGCTCCTATGATGAACGTAATTAATCTTTTCATTGTTTTCCTATTTAGAAAGTGATGTTCAAACCAAAATTGAAAGTACGGGAAGGAGGATAAGGCAGATCGGTTACAGACTCTACCACTTCAGGATCCAGGTCATAGAGCTTGTCCAGCCTGGTCCAGGTTAACAGGTTATATCCATTGGCATACACGCGCATCTCCTTAATACGGATACGTTTCAATGCCTCCGCGCTTATAGTATAACTAATCTCTGCGCTTTTCAACCGGATATAATCACCTGGGATGGCCCAGAAATCTGAGTAATAGTTAGCAGGACTCGAAGTGAGATCTTCGATATATAGCTGCGGGTATTTGGCTGCATTACCTAATTCAGGGGTCCAGTGCTGCTGATGGATCGGTAATAACTTGCTCACATTATGATGAATGACCGCTCCTGTTGCACTGGCAACGAAATCGCTCGCTCCCTGGA
This sequence comes from Niabella sp., assembly GCA_039593785.1. Lineage (GTDB taxonomy): Bacteria > Bacteroidota > Bacteroidia > Chitinophagales > Chitinophagaceae > Niabella. The sequence continues at coordinate 1,791 of JBCNOR010000315.1, forward strand.
ATAATACACTCAACTGAAGGTTCTTATAACTCAAACCTAAATTCAAGCCGTATACTTTGTTAGGCAGGTTCGTCAACCCAAAATAAGACTGATCCGATGCATCAATAATACCATCACCATTCAGATCTTTATATCTGATATCACCGGGACGCCCCCCAACAGCAGGCTTGGCAACATCAGGATTAGCAAGATCTGCCTCCGTATAAAACGTTCCTGTCCATGTGTACTTTAACCTGGATCCAATAGGCTGACCTGTTTCTTGCTGATATGGATACAATGGGATAGGCTCATCTTTAAACAGTATTTTATTTTTTGCAGAAGAGTAAGTAGCCCTGAAGGAATAACGCCAATCGTTACCTATGCGGTTATTGTAACCCAATTCGAACTCCAACCCCTTGTTATTGGTTTTTCCCAGGTTTACATTGGGAAGACCCTGCCCGAAAACCGCTGATACCGTACCTCTTGTAGTAAGGATATCAAAACGATTGTTATTAAAGTAGGCCACAGTAGCCGTGAGCTTGCGGTTAAACATCGCCAGATCAAACCCTATATCCATTTTTTTCTCTTTCTCCCAGGTCACCTGATTATTAGCCAGGGTACCTTCAGCCGCTGTAACATGTCCATTATTGTTAGCTATGCCAAACATGCCGCTACCACTTCCTAATGTATAGTTTTGCAGGTAAGCATAAACGCCGCCGGTATTGTCAACACCGGTTAAACCATAAGAGCCTCTTAATTTAAACAGGTTTAAAAAAGATAAATTTTCCTTTATAATCTTTTCCTCAGCTATATTCCAGCCTACCGATGCTGCCGGAAAGAACCCATAACGACGATCCTTAGCAAAACGATCTGTTCCGTTATAAGCTCCGCTAACTTCAACCAGGTATTTGTTTTTATAATCATACCCCACACGGGCAGTATATCCTTTAAAATTCTCAGGAATAAAATTGTATATACCTCCGTTAGAAGAGTTAGGTCCTACTTTACTATTCTGATTATACAAAAACAGCCCCGTCACATTATGATCTCTTCCAAACGTACGGGCATAATTTAATATCGCCTGGAGTGTAAGGGCACTGTTTGTAGAACCCACATCATAGCGAAGCGTGGGTGTGGTGATCCTGTAAGTATTATCTGACCGGCCGAAAGAATAAGTACCTGTTTTAGGGTCATAGATATAGGACGGAAAACCACTTCCACTGGAGGGACGATTTAGATATCTTGCATAACTGTAATGATTGCGATAAGCCAGCGTTCCCTTTATCGAAAGACCCGGTGTAATAAAATTCAGGCGTTGGGTAATGTTCGTTCCCAGGTTAATATTGTTACTGAAAGGGCGATAGTACCCATTATACATCAAACGGCCTACTATATTATTATTGTTCCTTCCTGCGAAATTGCGTTGCCATAAACTATAACCCAGGCTCCCATCCGGATTGTATACCGGGTAGTTGTAGGGGGCTGTTTCGTTGTTGCGGCTCAGATCGCTAAAAAGGTTGGAATTAGCACTGGCATTGTTATCATTGGTTTCATCCAGGTAGCCAAATACATTAAACTGCACATCTAAATCGGATGTTACCTTGAGATCAATATTGGAACGGTAATTATATCGTTTGTAATAATAAGAGCTGTTAAGGTCTACGCCAAAATCCTTTAACTGTCCTCCCTGATTAATATAGCCCAAAGATACAAAGTATTTAGCCCTCGCGGTTCCTCCTGTAACATTAAGGTTATTCCGAAGCATCGGAGCAAAGTCTTTTAACAGTATGTCATACCAGTCGTTATCCGGATGGCCATACGGGTCGCTGCCATTTCGATAAAGCTCCAGGTCTTCTGCTGAAAACCGGGGCACAAAATTGTCATTAGGCTTTAAAGCATTGCTGTTCATTTGAGCTTCTGTATACAACTTGGCGGATTCATAAGCATTCAGATAAGGGGGCAGCCGGGTTGGCTGGCTGAGACCATACTCACTTTGAAAACTAATCGTAGGACGTCCGGCTCTTCCCCTTATAGTAGTTACCAGTACAACACCATTGGCGCCTTTGATACCATATATGGAAGTGGTTGCAGCATCTTTGAGTATAGAAATAGATTCAATTTCGTTGGCGTTTAAAGCAAAGAATTGCTGATAGGTAAACTCAATATCGTCTACAATGATCAGGGGCTGGTTATTTCCTGTATAAGAACTGATACCGCGAACATAGAAAGCTGCAGCATCTGCGCCGGGCCTCCCGCTACGTTGCTGGCTGCTAAAACCTGTTACACGCCCGGCAAGATTGTTCTGTAAGCTGGGGGAGGGACTTTGCCTGATCTCATCGCCTGAGACAGAACTCACTGAACCCGTCAAAGTCTTTTTGCTGGTTTTACCAAATCCTACCACCACCACATTATCCATAATTTTGTTATCCTCGGAAAGTGTTATATCCAGGGTATTCTGGTCCTGCACATCTATATCCTGCGGGATATAGCCAGCGTAGCTCACCACGATAACGGATGTAGAGATCTCTATACTAAACTGCCCCTTTTCGTCGGTTTGTGTTGCGTTAGTGGGTACGCCTTTTTCGGCAATAGTTACCCCCTGCAATAAACCGTCCCTGTTTCTTACCTCTCCTTTCAGGAGTCGCTTTTGCGTTTGCGCCGCCAGGCTACCCGATAGCAGCAACAGGCTAATAATAAAGTATGCTAATTTTTTCATATTAATTTGTTAGTTGGCAGGTTTAGTAATAGCCTTCGTTTTGGATCAATTTGCTGTTCTTCTGAATCTCAGAAAAAGGAACCGGCATATAGTAATTTTTGAGCTCAAATTTGAATGGCGCCACCTCCTTTTGATTGATGGCGATACTCCCGGTACTGTTATCCAGGATAAGCCCCGTTAATTGAGCAGGCAGATTTTGTGCGTCCTTCCACCTGCGGATATCCCAAAAACGATGCTCTTCAAAGCTCAGCTCGATACGACGTTCGTTTTTGATAATCTTCCGGAGATCAGCCTGGCTAACACCTGCAGGTATACCGTAACGCGAATTGGATCCCGCAGTGATGCCCGCCCTGGCCCGAACCAGGAAAACCTGCTTAGCCGCGTCTTCTGTTCTTCCCCGTTCATTTAAAGCCTCTGCATAATTCAGCAATACTTCAGCATAACGGAAATAGGGAAAATTATGGCTCTGGTTAGAATAGGTAGTTCCGGTGGTAAAATCGCCGAGGAACTTTCTCAGGTAATAAGAGGTTTTTGTTTGCACCTGGTAAGGCCGGTTGGGTTTGTCTTTCCCTCCTTCGAAAGTTTCCACTGCCCTGCCAAGCCATTGAACGCCATTATAAAAAATAATAGCATTTAAACGGGGATCACGGTTTTGAAACTGGCTTAGGGTAGTAACGCTTCCGTCAAAAGGAGAACCATTTAAATTGGGAAAAGCATTTAAAAAATCCTGTGTAGGGCTGGTTCTGCCATTGCTGGCTGCGGGGGCTACATAACCAACAGGAGCACTTGCGGCTTCCAGTCCTGTTGAGTTGGCCGATTGTTTGGAAAAAATAATATCTGTATTGATTTTTGTCGTAAAAATATTCCGGTAGGTAGCCGTGCCCGTACCGCCGGGAAGTTTATTATAGCCTATTGCAATTAGTTCTTCTGCAGCCGCGATTACTTTATCCCAGCGCGAAGGATCATAGTCAGTATACCCTGTCAGTATTTTTTTCTGTGGATCGGTTGCTACACCGCCGCCATTAAAAAGCGGGCTGGCAGCATATAGATATAGCCTGCATTGCAACGCCAGTGCGGCTTCCAGGTTGGCCCGGCCAAAATCTGTCACAGTGATTTTTGAACCGGGAGCCAAATCATTTTTAATTGCATCCAATTCTCCGGCGATATAACTAACACAATCTGCATAGCTGGAACGCGCGATATTCACATCTGAATCCAGATCGAGCACCTCGTCACCTATCAATGGAACCCCTCCGTAACGCTTCAGCAGTTCGAAATAGGAGAATGCCCTCAGGAAGCGTGCTTCAGCTTTATATCTTTTGATCAGTGAATCAGAAACCGGAACTACAGCAATATTCTTAAGGAATACATTGCACCTGCGTATGATTGAATAGCTGTTAAACCAGTTATTGTCGGGGTAGTTAACAGCAGTAAGCTGACCGTTGGTAAAAAAGCTTACATTGGATCTTTCGGAAGACGGCACCGCATCATCAGTAGCCGCATCCAGGAAGTCTCCGTCAATCCTGTTAAAGCCATTGGGTAAGAGTGAGTAAATACCAAATAAGTAAGCCTTGGCCTGTACGGCTTCTTTGTCCGTAGGATCGAAAACATCTGATATTAGAACACGATCTTTAGGCTCAGTTTCCCACTTTTTGCAGGAGGGTAAACCGATAATCAATAAGGCTGATAAATAAAATATGATCTTTTTCATCCTTGTATTATTTATATTTTTTGATGACTGATCCTTTTTTC
>JBCNOR010000316.1:0-6230 GCA_039593785.1 Niabella sp.
TTTAGGAACACTCCTTCCGACTCTAATAGCATTAGTGATAATTATATTACCTGTATTTCGGAGGATGCGCAACATGCCCTCTGGATAGGAACACGCAGTGGACTTAACCGGCTGGATCCCCAAACCGGAAAATTCAGGCAATTCAAAACGCATCCTAATGACCCAGGTTCTATTAGCAATAACCAAATTAGCGCTATTCATGCGGATAAAAATGGACATGTTTGGATTGCTTCTGCCGACGGGCTAAACCTGTATCAACCAGAAAAGGATTTGTTTTTACGATTTTATCCCACAAAATCAAGAAAGGCAGGTACCAGTCATATAAAATCATTTTTGGATGATGGAACCGGCTACTTTTGGCTGGGAACCAATGAAGCATTGCTTCGGTTCAATAAAAGAGCCGGCACTTTTTCCAATTATTCCAAATACCCATCAGGTACTGGCCATGCAGCCCAGATAATAAAAAAAGACAAAGCGGGACATTTATGGATTGGCAGCACCGAAAAAGGACTATTTAATTTAAACCCTGCATCTGGAACACTTAAACATTATGTACATGACCGACAAGAGCCGTCCAGCATAGCCAGCAACCTGGTGCGCAGTATTTTGATAGATAACTCAGACAATGTTTGGATTGGAGGCGTAAATGGGAATCTCAACCTCTTCTTACCCGAGCGTCAATCTTTTCAGCGGTTTATCAACGAAACTTCCAAACCAGCCAGTCTCTCTCAAAGAACAGTTTCTGCATTATTTGAAGACAAACAGGGTAATATTTGGGTAGGCACGCACCGCGGCGGCGTGAACCTTTATGTGCCGGGACGACAGGATTTCGGATTTCACGCTCAGCAACCGGAGCCTTATGGGCTGAACCGAAGCGATGTAAAATCTTTCCATGAGGACAATGACGGATTACTATGGATTGGCACCGACGGCGGCGGCTTGAACTGCTATAACCCTGTTACCCAACAATACAAATATTACAGACATAATCCCTACGATCCGCAAAGTATCGGTTCTGATGAAGTGCTTCATGTTACAGAAGACAGCAAGGGAAATTTATGGGCGAGTACCTGGGGAGGCGGCCTTAATTTGCTTAATCGCCAAACCGGGAAATTTACGCGCTTTTTAAATAATCAAAATGATCCACGATCTATCAGCTCTAATTTTGTTCAGCAAGTATTTGAGGATAATGAAAAAAGATTATGGGTAGCGACTTATTACGGGGGCCTAAACCGCTTTGATCCGGCGACACAATCCTTTCAGCAAGTTGTAAGTGATGACAAACAATTAAGCCACGTTACAGGCAGAAATTTTGTGTCTATTTGCCAGGACGCTGCGGGAAATATTTGGTTCGGCACTGACGATGGTGGCTTAAACTGCCTTGTGAAAGCTACAGGACAGTTTCGCCAATATTTTGTGCATGCTGACAAGTTCCCGGACCTACGTGTGCTGTTTGTTGACAGTAAGAAACAGCTGTGGGTAGGCCAGGAAGGGTTATATCTATATAACGCCGCAAAAGACAAATTCCTTTTACATGACGATTGCGCAGGTTTATCAAAAGAATTTATTAAAGGTATTATAGAAGAGGCGAACGGCATATTCTGGATCTCAACCGCCAATGGAATTGTTAGATATCATCCTGAAAAGAAAACCTTTAAACGCTATGGAATCTCCGACGGATTACAGGGAAGGGAATTTGAGGCAGGGGCGTACCTTAAAACCAGGAACGGACAATTACTTTTCGGTGGTGTAAATGGATACAATGCCTTTTATCCAAAAGAGTTTCGAATCAACAGCTATATACCGCCGGTGTTTATTACCGAACTATATATATCCAACAGACGTGTGGTGTCGGGAGCCAAAGAAAGCGTCCTTTCTAAGGACATGACTACTACTGATGCCATAACCCTATCTCACACTCAGTCCACATTTTCGCTTGAGTTTGCTGCGCTCAACTATATTAGCCCTGAGCACAATCAGTATGCTTACCGCCTTGTTGGACTCGATGACCAATGGAACAGTTTGGAAAATGAGAGAAAAATAACTTATACTAATCTTGCTCCAGGCAGTTACACCTTAGAACTAAAAGCTGCCAATAACGATGGCATATGGAACGAAAATCCAAGGCGCTTATCTATTACAATTACACCACCCATCTGGCAAACTTGGTGGTTTAAAGCATTGGTCGTTATTTTCGTTTTATCCGCAGTATACTACCTTCTTTACCTGAAACGCAAGTACGAAATTCAACAAATTCAAAAATCGAAAAGTGAGGAAATGCACCAGATGAAACTTCAATTCTTCACGAATATTTCACATGAATTCCGCACCCCGCTTTCGTTGATACTGGGCCCACTGGAAAAAATCCAGAAAGAAGATCCTTCCAGCCGGTTCAGACATTATTTTTCGACCATGCATCGGAATGCCAGCCGCCTCATGGACCTGATAACGGAACTGATGGATTTCAGAAAAGTGGAGGCGGGTGCTGTGAAATTGAAAACAATGCCGGGGAATATCCAAATTTTCCTCAATGAAATTGCCGATGAATTTCATGCGCTGGCCAGGGAAAAAAATATTGATTTTACCCAAGACATACCCAATAATCTTCCGCAGGCCTGGTTTGACCGGCAAACACTGGAAAAAATTATCATTAATTTGCTTGGAAATGCCTTCAAATACACATCCTCCGGTGGTACGATTCGTATCACATTACGGAAAGATCTGGAAGCTCTTCCAAAAACATTTAAAAATGAACTGGTGCTTAAAAATGAGTATAACGCAAAGACATACCTATACATTCAAATTGCCGATAATGGAATTGGCATTTCTGCCGAATCGCTAAGCCATCTCTTTGAGCGCTATTACCGGATGACGGATGCGCACCTGGGATCAGGTGTTGGACTAGCTTTTGTAAAAAGCCTCACCATGTTGCACAAAGGAAATATTTATGTAAGAAGCGAAAGACACCAGGGTACAGAAATCACTATCGCGTTACCAATAAATGCTATCGATTATACTGATGATGAAAAATGGATCAAAGGAAATAAAACTGCTTTAAATTTTCCTGAAAGCATTTACAAAACAGAGGGCTCAGTTCAGACTAAAAACGAAACCGAAAAGGCTATCACAAACACAGGATACCGTAAGCACCTACTTTTGGTGGATGACAATACGGAACTTAGGGAATTCCTGAAAGACAATTTGTCCGATCAATTTGAAATACATGAAGCGGCTGAGGGAACAGATGCGCTCGCCATTTTAGGCGCCAAAATGCCCGACCTGATTATCACCGATGTGATGATGCCAGGGATGGATGGTATTGAATTTTGCAGAAAAGTGAAGGAAGATCCGGAGACAGGCCATATTCCGGTAATCATGCTTACCGCAAAAGCTTCCGTTGATGCGCAGCTCGAAGGAATGAACTCGGGCGCTGACTATTATTTTTCTAAACCGCTTAATACAGACGTGCTTATCCAAACCATACAGAATGTGTTTGAAAATCAGAAATCGCTGAAAGCCTATTGGAGCAATACCAATTATGGAGAGTCACTTGCTACGACCCATTCTGAAAAGGAAAGGCAAATCATCAAACAGCTTTCTGATTTAGTAGAACGGCAACTATCCAACCCCGAATTGGATGTAGATTATATTAGCAGGGAAATGAGCATGAGCCGGTCAAAGTTATACCAGACCGTTAAAGCGATAACGGGCTACACGATAGGCGACTATGTGAGAACTATAAGACTCAGAAAAGCTGCAGAGATAATGACAAAAGAAGATGTAATGATCATAGATGTAATGTACCGGGTAGGCATACAGACTCAATCCTATTTTACAAAAGCATTTAAAAAAGAATTTGGAAAAACGCCCACACAATTTTTACAGGACCTGGGAAAGTAAGTGTCCCGTATTTTCAAAATATACAATTTTGATGTAATGTAATTCAAGACCAACAACGTCATTCCTAAAATTTCAGTAACAAAAAAATATGCCGGAAAAGGAAGAAGGTTTTATGGGACAGAAAGCTTTGGTGTTGCCGAAGTCGGTCGAGCATGCGTGTAAAAGCAATGCCATTATCTCACCCTTGTTCATCACTCATATTGGCTATTATCCAAACGCCGAGGGCCATTCTCGGGTCAGGCCGAAAGGAGCAAAACAACACATCTTAATATATTGCACCAGTGGTAGTGGCTTTGTAAGTATCGAGGGTAAAGAGTATCCTGTCAAAGCCGGCTCTTACTTTATTATTCCCTCCGGAAAACCACATCAATATGGATCGAACCTCAATGCTCCATGGACAATTTATTGGTTTCATTTTTCAGGTAAACTGGGAGATCGATTTATTGAACTTTATGAATCAGACAATCCGAAGCCGCCAGGTTATATTCCTTTTAACGAAGAGAGGTTAGAAAACTTTAATACTATTTACGAAAGCCTTGGCCGGGGCTTCGATGCTTCTAACCTGATATTTGCGAACATGGCATTATGGAGTTTACTTTCCTCTTTTTTATTTAACTCCAAACTAAAATTATCCAAAAACGCTTCAGAAATCAAAGACCCTTTAGAACAAGCTATCAGTTTTTTGACCGAAAACATTCACCGGAACCCCTCCCTGGAGGAAATGGCTAACTCCATTAATTTATCCCGCACTTACTTTTCTAACTATTTCCGTCAAAAAACAGGTTTTTCACCTAAAGATTACTTCAGTCAAATGAAAATTCAAAGAGCTTGTCAATACCTTGCATTTACAGATCTTCGGGTGAAAGAGATAGCCGAAAAGTTGGGTATTGCAGACCCTTACTATTTTTCGCGGCTGTTTAAAAAAATTATGAATCTATCGCCCCAAACCTATAAAACCCGATACCTACAAGGCTCCATTAATAAAAGTGCGGCATCATTTTAATAACCCCCTATGAATGACAGCACCCTGGTGTGCTTTATCCAAATCCAATACCTTTTCGTAGAATTCATTTGCCTTTTCATTATCGCCCAGGCCGGTATATCCCAGGGCTATCAAGTAGTAACAATGGATTCGGTTACGTAAAGAAAGGTCATCATCAAAAATCATCAGATCCGGCAGTGACACAGCAAAGAAATCTATCCTTACCTCATCGTTCATGTGCTGCTCGCCGTAAACAATCAAGTTCCTAAAAAGCTTTTCGGCGGCGGCCTGTTCACCCAGTTTCTGTAATGCCAGCCCCTGATAAAATATTTTGTCGGGCTGCTGGTCGTTATAAAAAATAGCTGGTGCTGGCTCATTAAGCCCTACTGCTGCACGTCTCCAATGATCCTGAGCCAGGGGCTCCTTTTTCATTTGATGATAAACGCTACCCAACCAATAAAAAATATCATTCTCCAGTGCTCCGTAAATCTTACCTTCTCCTAAATTATCCGGATAGTGCTGCGCTGTTGTCAACAACTGCTTAGCTTGTTCAAGGTCACCTGCATCTAAAGCCGCTTTTGCCAGCTCGACATGAATCAAGATATGTTGACCTGACGTTTTGCCTTCCCCTCCTTCCCAGGGATGGAAGTTTCTGGATTGCAATAATGTCTTGGCTACTTCGAAATTACCGGTTAAGCTATGCAAAGCCACATACTCAATAAAGAGATCATCCCGATCATTTATCAACCCGGCATAATTCCGGAGCATATCCAGCCGTTCTAAAGGTGCTTTATTAAAGCGCTTATACAGCTGATCTAACTCAAATAAAATTCTTGAATCTGAAGGATCTGCGTGGAATGCTTTTTCAAATAAATGTAAAGCTTCTTCTTTCTTACCAAACTTATTAAAATAGGCAATGCCCAAGTTTCGCAATGCAGTTGGATGATCCGGATTTAGCTTTACAGATTGCTCCCAACATGTTGCAGCTTTTTCGTACAGCCGTTTTGCATAAAAATAATTACCAAGATAATAGTATGCTTTAAAATCTGATGCATGTAACGTAATTGCATACTCTAATACCGCAATATCTTCAATACGATTTGGAAACACCCGGTCAGGGCTTATCTCAAAAGCCTTATGGAGCCATTGTTCAGCTTGACGCGTATTACCCAACTCTCCTTCCCAATACGCAAGGTAATAGAGTGATAAAGGTTCTGATAAAATATCGGATTTTATAGATAGTAGTAATACGGCATCTGCATACAAACCTGCATCAGCATACTGCAAGGCCATTTCAATAAATGTATATGACCTATTCTGCATCAGGGTTTGCAATTCCTGCTTTTGC
>JBCNOR010000317.1:0-6211 GCA_039593785.1 Niabella sp.
GGGCAACAGCCGGGTGCAGCATACGATGCAACAGTCAGCTCCTGCGATCCGCTTGCTTACCCGGTTTTAAAAACCGTTTCAGGACAGCCATCTCTAACCAGTTTGGGCGATCGGCCCTTGTTGGGCAGCGAAAATAACGGTACCCAACAAAGCTGGCAGGGCCGTATCGTAACGATCACCGATCTGCCTACCAACGGTTTTATTCTTTATTATAATAACACCGCTATTACGGAACCCAATTTTCTGATTAATAATTATACCCCGAATTTGTTATTTGTAGAGCCGGGCCCTGGCACGCCCATCGGCACCGATTCTACCAGTTTTACTTATGCAGTGACAGGAGGCGGTGGGGTTACTCCGACAAGAAGCGATTCGGCGGAGTACATTGTTAAGTATACCCAGGCCCTGCCGGTAACATTTGGGGCCGTTAGCGCTATGGTCAAGAATGGAGTATTGACGGTAAATTGGGCTACTATGTCAGAAAGTAGCAATAAAGGTTTCGAAATAGAGGTCTCTGCAGATGGCATTCATTTTGTCAATATAGGAAGTGTCAATACTCAGGCGTTGAATGGAATGTCTGACACACCCTTAGAGTACCGGTTCAGTAAGAAAATACCGGAAAATTTTAAATGGGTGCTGGCGCTTGGTTTGCTCGCTATAAGTAGCGGAGGTTTTTATAGGAGATCGTGGCGTGGTGCAATCATTTTGGGAATGTTGTTGGCGGTATTAGTTGTGCTACAACCAGGGTGTACAAGAAACGATGCGTTTACAACGGGCCATGAGAAACTATATGTGCGGATAGTTCAGATAGATAGGGATGGCGGAAAAAGCTTTTCGAATATAGTAACTGCTATTAATGAATAAGCGGTTCTGCAGTATCTTACAATAAGGTTTCTATTACATTATTCTGTTAAGAACTACCGGGTCTTTAATGGGTAACCCAAGCTGTATCAATAAGATGCGCTTTCATTTTGAATGTAATGCCCTAAATTCGTGTTCAAACTTCTCAATAATGAACTACAAATCAGGTATCTGGATATTAGCGCTTACTTTCATCTGTAATATAGTAGCTGCTTCTAAAGTTGACACGGTTGTAACCCGCAGCGCCGTCATGAAGAAGGATATTAAAGCCGTAATTATTACTCCTGATAATTATGACAGGTCCAAACAATATCCTGTGGTGTATCTTTTACATGGATATAGCGGCAGCTACGCCAATTGGCCTAAAGCTAAGGCAGTATTGGAGTCGGCGGATCTGTATGGTCAGATCGTAGTTTGTGCCGACGGTGGCTTTAGCAGCTGGTATTGGGATAGCCCGGTTGACCCTTCTTTTAAATATGAAACTTATGTTTCGAAAGAATTGGTGACATGGGTGGATGCTAATTACGCAACCGTTAAAAGTGCCGCTGGAAGGGCTATCGCAGGTTTGAGTATGGGAGGTCATGGTGCTTTATACCTGGCCATTAAACATCCCGACGTTTTTGGTGCAACCGGGAGCATGAGCGGCGGTGTAGATATAAGACCTTTTCCTAATAACTGGGACATGGCTAAGCGATTAGGCAAATATGCAGAAGCGGCAGATCTCTGGGAGAAAAATACAGTTATCAATATGCTGCATTTGATAGAACCCAAAACTTTGAATATTATTATTGACTGTGGGACTGAAGACTTTTTTTTCGAAGTGAACCAGGAATTACACAAGCAGCTTTTATACCGGAATATACCACACGACTATATAACCCGTCCCGGAGGTCATACATGGCCCTACTGGGAGAACGCGGTCAAATACCAGCTGCTTTTCTTTCATAACTTCTTCTCAAAGAAGAATTGATCTGAATACTTTATTGATTTTGAATCGTTTGATTTACCGCGAATTTCAATTTCAGCACAATATTTGTTATACTGAGGGTTGAGGGTACCCAAAATGTTTCAAACAGCAGTTGCTTATGAAACCTTAGATGTCAATTTTTACTTTTTATAAAATTCATAATTATAATGATTCAAAATACATTTGAACGATTGGTGACCATTATGGAAACCCTTCGTGAAAAGTGTCCCTGGGATAGAAAACAAACCATTCAGTCGCTGCGGCAAATGACACTGGAGGAGACTTACGAACTAACTGATGCTATTCTTGATGAAGACTGGGTGAATATAAAAGAGGAGTTAGGGGATTTGCTGCTACACATCGTTTTTTACTCAAAGATTGCATCCGAACAGCAGCAATTTACTATTGAAGATGTAATCACGGGAATAAGTGAAAAACTCATTAAAAGACACCCTCATATTTATCCGCCGGAAGAAAAAACGGAAGGACTGCTGGAAGTGAAAAACGAAGAAGATGTGAAACGGAATTGGGAACGTATTAAATTGAAGGAAGGAAAAACTTCTGTCTTAAGTGGAGTTCCCGTTTCTTTACCCAGCATTACCAAAGCCATGCGATTGCAGGAAAAAGCTAAGCAGGTAGGATTTGAATGGGAGAAAAAAGAGGATGTGTGGGAAAAGGTAGAAGAGGAGATGGGGGAGTTGAAATCTGCAGTAAGCCAGGAAGAGTCGCAGTTGAGACAGCAGGAAGAATTGGGCGATCTGCTTTTTTCAATTATTAACTATGCCCGGTTTTTAAATATAGACGCAGACGCCGCTCTGGAACATACTAATAAAAAATTCAAGAGCAGGTTCATTCAAATGGAAGCAATTGCTGCCCGCCAGGGCCAAAGTCTCAACACTATGACATTAGGGGAAATGGATACTATCTGGAACAGCGTAAAAAACGCAAAACAGGAGAATGAGTAAGGTCTATCAAAATAAAAACTTCTGGAGCTACCTGATACTGATAGCTTCCCTGGTTTTATTTGCGGGCTCTTTTATTTTTAAATCTCCCTCGCTTAATGAAACCTCTTTAGAGTATAAAGAACGGGAGCTTCAACGAGGTGTTCATCAGCAGGAGAGGGACGCGGCCGCTTTGGTGAAGGATTCTGCTCTGATACGCAGGTTAAGTGAAAATAAAGAAACGCAGGACGATATAGACCTGCTTTACAATAAACCTTATGGACTTTATATTTACAAGGGAACCCAGGGTAACCAGCCCTATCTTCATTTCTGGAATACAGCTACTGTTATTATACCCGACAGCGTTTTATACGAGGTAAAAGATGAAAAGCTGCAAAAGCTGGCCAATGGCTACTACCTGATAAAAAAGTTTGCAGCAGCCAATGTAAAAGACGTAACTGTTTATTCGGCCATCCTTATCCAGTCTACCTATTATTTGAATTCAACCGACTATGCGAAGGAAACTTTTCCAATAAGCCCCGGGCTTACTTCTATAGCCGGGGTGAGCGAAATACCTACTCCCCATGCTATAAAATCACTGTCAGGTCAAACCTCTATCTATCTTAATAAGAAGCCTGCAGCTATATCTAATCCGGATGGGCCTTTGCTGGTTGTTATAAGATTAGTAAGCTTCTTCTTCGCGTTTCTGGCGCTATATTTCCTGTTGTTTAAAAATGTAGTAAGACAATATAAGTTTGCTGATATACCATTGTTTCTTTGCTGTTTGCTTATTTTCAGGTTATCCTTGTATATATTTCGAGACCTATTTAAATTAGACAGCCTTGAGCTTTTTGGTCAGCAGCTGTACAATGCCAATGTGATATTGCCGAGCCTGGGCGATTTATTCCTTAATAGCGCGCTTTTTTGCTGGTTTGGTATTTTTATATGGAATCGCATAAAGCCCGATGGTACTACACAGGCGCCTGATAAAAAGAGGCATCGTATTCAATGGGTGCGGGGAGTGGTTTATATAGGTTTGTTATTACTGCTCACATTTGTTGTAGTAAACGTAATTCGTAGCATTATCTCTAACTCGAAAGTTTCTTTTGATGTTACCAATTTCTTTGGATTATCTGTTTATACTGCAGTCGGGTTTATTATCCTGGCGTTCCTGTCGTTTGGCTTTCATTATTTTTCCCGCATCCTGTTTTACTATCTCTTTCCTGCTTTTGGAAGCCGGATCTACCTGGTATATCTTCTTATAGCTGTAGGCGGACTTTCTTATGTGGCTGTTATTGCTTCAGATTCGGGTTCACTGTACCTGATCTGTTTATTGTGGTTAGTAGTATACACGTTTTTATTTAATAATGAGCGTTCTTTAAACAAATTGATCCGTTTCAACATTTCAGGAACTATAGTCTGGATATTTATTTTTTCTGTAAGTATATCTTTTTTGATGTTGTCGGAAATAGATAATGCCGAGATAAAACAGCGCCGGGTTTATATTGAAAAGCTAAATGTAAAGAGTGATTCAGCCACAGAACGTTTGATTGTAATGGCGAATGTTTACCTGGACAACGATTTTTTTAAAGAAAACTATAGCAGATTTTATGACGAGCAGCAAAATGAATATTTAAGGGATAGTATCCTCTCCAATAACTATTCGAGGTATATCAGGGATTATACACCCAGTTTTTACCTTTTTGATAGCTTAAACAGGCCCATGTTTAACACGGGGAATCTTTCTTATGAATCACTTCAAAATATAATACAGAGGCAGTCCAGCCCCACCAGCTCTCCTGATCTTTATATTTATGAACCCTCCTACGAAAAGTTTGCCTACATAACACAAAGACGTGTTGTTAACGACGAGGGCGGGTTGATCGGAACCGTATGGATCATATCCAAACCCAATAAATATTCACCGGATGCTATTCGGCCTGAGCTTTTCAGGCAGTCAAGAGATTCATCTTTTTTTAATTCACCGGTATATAACTATGCGGTTTATTCTAAAAACTTATTAATTAGTTCATCCAAGAAGTATCCTTTTACGTCAACATTACTTGCATCGCAAATTCCTAAATCTACTTTTGAATTAAGGGAGAATAACGGGTACAGCGAACTATGGTATCGCGCAGGTTATAACAGGATCATAGTAATGACGCGTAAAAACGAGCGCGTACTCGAAACTATTACACTATTTTCCTATATTTTTTGTGCCTTTCTCTTCCTGGTAGCTTTGATACAGCTGGTGTCAAACGTGCTCAATTTTGCATTGAATAAGGGAAGGCTGAAAAAGCAGTTACGATTTTCTACCAGCATCCGTGGTCAGATACATAATACATTTATATTAATAACGCTTCTGTCCTTTTTAGTGATCGGTATCGCTACCATTTCTTTTTTTACAAAGCGTTTTGACGATTCCAACTCAGAGCACCTGGGTAGAACCATGAGTATTATGCTGAATGAAATGCAGTCGCATACCGAAATTGGGTCATTGGTATATGAACAGGCGGACTCTTTGAATTCTCAAAGGCTGGAAGAGATCATGAAGCGGGTTGCCGACATACATGGCGTGGATGTAAATCTTTACAATTTCAGAGGAAATTTATTGGCTACCAGTCACCCTGATCTGTACGATAACGGTGTGCTGAGTTCAAAGATTGATCCGCGTGCCTTTTATTATCTGCAAAAGCTGCGTCATATTGAGCATACTCAGAAAGAGAAGATACTGGATCGCAAGTATACCAATATGTATGCTCCTTTGAGGAATAAGGATGGGTCTTTCTATGCGTATCTTAGTATTCCCTATTTCATTTCTGAACAGGTATTGAATGAGGAGATATCCAGGTTTTTAATTACATTAATCAATCTCAACGCCTTCATCTTTTTGATTACAGGATTGGTAGCCTTACTCATTACCAACCGCATCACGCACTCCTTTGCACTTATAAAAGACAAGCTGATGCAGGTAAACCTGTCCAAGCATAACGAAATGATCATTTGGGAGAAGAATGATGAGATAGGCAGCCTGGTAACGGAGTATAATAAAATGGTGACCAAGCTACAGGTATGCGCCGATGCCTTGGCTAAATCTGAGCGGCAGGAAGCCTGGAGGGAAATGGCCCGACAGGTGGCGCACGAGATAAAAAATCCACTTACTCCCATGAAGCTAAGCCTGCAATACCTGCAAAGGGCCATTGATAATGACAGTCCTAATGTGCAGCAGCTAACTTTTAATGTGTCTAAAACCCTGGTGGAACAAATTGATCACTTGTCGAAGATTGCTGCGGATTTTTCGCAGTTTGCCAATATTAACCAGGTTAAAACAGAGATATTTGATTTGCATGAGGTAATACAATCGTTGATTATTATTTATAGTAAGAATCCCGAGGTAGACCTGCTTTGGCAACCGCTTTCACAACCTATTAATGTATTTGCC
>JBCNOR010000318.1:0-6149 GCA_039593785.1 Niabella sp.
AAGGCGATGGTTTGTCTTCTTACTGATAGCTGATACAGCCTGTTTTATTTAATAGATTATTCAACCACATGAAAAGAGCAGATATTTTAAAATTACGCCGGTGGAACCAGGGCTTAACCGCTGACCGTTTTGAAAAACCACAGGAGGTTGTAGCGCATTTGGGCGCTATGCAGGCACAGGATTATAACATGTCAACCTGGGCGGCAGGCCTTCGTATCGGCACCCCTGACCGGGCTGCTATTGAAAGCGCCATCCATTCCGCTCAACTGATCAGAACCCATATTTTACGCCCCACATGGCACCTGGTGCACCCCAGGGATATCCGGTGGATGATGAAGTTGTCTGCCCCTTATGTAAAAAAGGCAACACAGTTTGTTGATAAAAAAGAAGGCCTGACCGATGAGCTGTTTAAAAAGTGCCGGAAGATCATAGAGCGCCTGCTCAACCAGGCCGGTCAAATTACGAAGGAAGACATTGTATCGGCTTTATCAAAGCAGCGTATAACTGTTAGTTCTTTGTTGGCCACACAAATCATCATCAGGGCAGAGCTGGACATGCTGTTATGCAATGGAGCCGCTAAAAACACCTATGCCCTTTTTGATCAGAGGGTACCGCCGGCTGCCGCCCTCTCCAAAACGGAATCTATTGTTCAACTGGCACAGCGCTATTTTCAATCGCGCGGGCCGGCAACAGTAAAAGATTTTGCCTGGTGGAGCGGATTGGGAATCCATGAAGCCAAAACAGGAATTGCAGAACTGGGTAGCCAGCTGGAGCAATTTACGTTTAATGATCTGAAGTATTACTACCTGGATGTTGAAGTTAAAACGTCCTCCCAAAAAGTGGTGACGTTACTGCCTTGTTATGATGAATATACGGTGGGGTATGCTGAAGGAAGAAATATTGCTTTGCCGCCGGATGTGGATAGCGCCATCATAGGGAACGGCATTTTTAAACCCCTCGTTTTATATGGAAACGAGATGGTGGGTACCTGGCAAAAGAACCGGAAAACGGGGCTGGCCGAAGTGCAGTTACTGGTTGAGCCTAAAACTATTCCGGCAAAAAAGCTGGATGAAGGCATCACCAGGTTTAACCGGTTTAACCAGGATGGCAAGCAAGGTGAATAATAAGAGGTACTGAGGATCGTTGGTGAAAATACCAATGACAGCGAAAATATCCACCTATTTCCGCTCTTGCTGGTGCTTTATTTGCCCTTGCTGGTGTTTTCACCAGCAAGCTACCGACAAAGCCCTGACTTGCTCCTAATCCTGTTTTAAAGGCATCACCATGTTCCAGGTTTTATCTACCTGGTAGGGCTTGTCACCCGACCCGGTAGCTGCAAACAGGTGAGTTGGCCTGCCATTTTCAAACAACAAAAAAGGACGTTCAAAATTGGCCTGCCTGGTAACCGTTCCATCGTCCCATTGAATAGTACGTGAGTAGGCTTTAACCGGGTTGGACAATGTCCAGTTCACACCGTTAGGGGAAGTAGCATGAATGCCTCCACCTTCTTCGCCACAAATATGCCCGAAGCGGTCTTTCATAATCAGTTCATACTGTTGGCCGGTCCACCATACAAAGGGGTCTTCCACATCGTTTTCTTTTTGAGCGCTACTCTTAAAATCAAATACAGGCTCTTCCGAAAGCCGCTGATAGGGACCGCTATAGCCCTGTTTCGACATAGCAGCGCCTAATAATAAGGGAGGCGTAAGATCCTTAGAAGATGATTTATACATGAGGTAAACCGTTCCATCCGGTTTTACTACGGGCGAGGGATTGGAAGTAATTGTAGCATCCCATTTACCCGGTCTTGGCGTAATAACCGGCTGCGCTACACGTTTCCAGGGACCCGTGATGCGGGGCGCCACGGCCAGTCCTACCCTTTTATTCATCCAGGCTTTTTGAGCCCTTCCGTCAGCCCAGATATCGATATTATTATCAGGCACAGGAAAATCGTAGGTATTGCCCATGTAAAAAAGCAGGTATTCATTTCTATACTTAGTGATCCTTGGATTATGTGTGGTTAACCCGTCAAACCACTGCTTACCACGTGCCGGCAATACTACTTCGGCAAAAGTATAAGGACCTTCAGGCCTGTCGGCAACTGCTCTTACAATTTCTGAATTGGTTACCCATTTATCAAAGCCAATCTTTTTGGGCCAGCGGGAGGCAAACATGTGGTAGCGCCCGTCTTCCCCTTTTATAACGGAGGGATCCCATACCCAATAATCATCCATCATAAAACCGCCGCCCTTAACAGCCGGCAGCAGCTTATCAGCAAAACCCTTATTGGGCGATGCCTGCAGTAATGATGCCGGGTTACAAAAAGCAGGCAATACAATTCCTGCTGATAATTGCTGAATAAAGGATCTTCTTTCCATTATATAAAAGTACGGGGAATCCTTTTACTATGTCATCGACGACATGCAGAGCAATCGATTGCACATGGATAACAAGATTTTTACCAGTAGTTTTAATAAACGATTGCGGAAATATCCGGGACGGGTCATTTCTAAACGATAACCTAGATTTAATAAATGGAAGTAAGCATATATTTTTTGAACCGTATAGTTTTGTAAATCCCATGTCGGCTTATGAGTACTGAAAAAAATAAGGCATTAATAAATGGCAGCGAGATCGTCTTCAATGAAGTTTTCGAAATGTACTGGTATAAAGTATACACTTACCTTGTTAAAAAAACAAAGAGTACTGAGTCCGCAAAAGACCTGACCCAACTTGTATTTATTAAGCTATGGAAATACAGGCATCATATTTCTGAAGACATTCCATTGAATAAGCAAATATTCAGGAAAACAAAACAAATCCTGATTGACTGGCTACGCCAGGAATCCCGCAGGCGAAGCAGATTTACAGCAAATACAGCATTAACACAAAACATAATTGCAGATCTTGCTATTGAAAATATCGACCGCAATACAGATTTATTAAACGCCATAGTAACATTACCTCCCAAACGCAAAGAGATCTTTGAGCTCAAACATATTCATGGTTATTCTTACCAGGAAATTGCCCAATTGATGGGCATCTCGCCTAAAACAGTTGACAACCAATTATCGAAAGCTAATTTGCATCTTCGTAAAATACTTCACGCCTCTATTCAGGCTGCCATTGCAGGCGGTATACTCAGTTCATAAATTATTTTTTCCGGGATAGGGATTTTCTTCCAGTTCGGCGTACGTATGTTAATGTATCGGCTTGAGTTATGGATAAAAAAGATTTAATAAAAAAATTTCTTGACAATAAGTGCTCTGAACAGGAAACAGAACTCGTAGAACAAATTTTAAGATTTGAGCCGGAGTTGCTGGATGAATATTTGCCTCCTGAAGAATGGGAAGAAACTGAAGATGCCGGGGTTAAAACTGACATAGCATTAAAGAAAGAGATATGGCATGGCATTAAAGCGAAAACCCGGAACGGGAAAATATATAGCTTACTAATAAAGTCCGCTGCAATTGCGGCCGGCGTTATACTATTGGCAGCTGCGTTCTTTTATTTAAATCCTTCAGGAAAAGCACCTGCTAAAGAAATTGCAGGGAATACCATTTCCCCCGATTCCTTATTATCCGCTCAAAATAACGCTACTCATATAAAGACTATTAAACTCGCAGATGGGTCGGAGGTTATTATGTATCCGCATTCATCTATAAAGTATAGTTCGAATTTTAAAAATAACAGAACCATTCAATTAATTTCAGGGAAAGCCGGTTTTGATGTAGCAAAAGACCCTGAGCATCCATTTACAGTTCTTTCAGGAACTGTTGCTACCACTGCTCTTGGAACCAGGTTTATTGTGGATCACGACAACAACAAGGTCAATGTTCGTCTTTATGAAGGAAAGGTTATGGTAAAATCCCTGGCCCCTAAAACCACCATTCAACCGGCATTTCTTACCCCCGGAGAACAATGCGTTATTAATATCAGTATGAACGAAGTGGCAATAGGCTCGCTTCAGCATGAGTCATTTGAAGATGTTTTACAAAGTACCAAAGATATCCCGGTGAAGAATTTATCCGGCGCAGGCATCAGCATGAAATTCTATAACACTCCCCTTTCTGAAGTTTTTGAACGATTAAAAAACATGTCCGGCAAGCCTATAGTTTATAATGCAAAAGAAATGCAAAGAATGTTTTTTACCGGTCAATTTAGTTCCGGCGATTCGATTGCTTCCATATTAAGAACACTCACTTCAACCAATGGTTTCAGGGCCGATACTGAAGGAGACATCATTAAAATTACGCAACTTACCATTTCAAAATTGCCAGGTAATTCAACCGAGACAAATGAGACAGTTAAAAACCAACAGCCCAAAACCAATAAGCCTGTTTCTAATAAAAACAAATCAATAGAAACAGGAGCGTTAACTTATGCGAGCGCCTCATTGGAACAAGTGTTCAATGAAATGGAGCACAGGTTTCATATTACCATCAGATTTCAGGCAGCAGATATAAAGGGTAAATATTTTACCGGGACTATTACTTCCCAGGATGATCCGCAAAAAGTTCTTTCCCTGATATGTGGCATGAACCAGCTACAAATGGTCAGGCGTTCCAACAGCTACCAGGTCATGAAATAAATCAAACCAACTCATAATATTTTAAAATAAGTGTCAATGAAAATGAGATTCAAAATGCTCTGCGCAGGCGGGGTGTGTATACTATTGCTTTTACTAATACCTTTTTACTCCGGCGCTCAGAAAAGTACCAAAGTGACAGGTACCATTCTCGACGAAAAATCGGTGCCTATAGCCGGGGTTAATGTATCAGTTATTAAGGATGACGATTCTACTCAAAGCTTTAACGCTATTACTGATACCTCGGGCCTTTTTACATTGCTGAACCTGCGGGACAATTCTAAATACTCGTTTAGTTTTTCTCATGTGGCCTATGAATCTCAAAGCCTGAAAAACCTGCTCATTAAAGAAGGAGATAACAATTCTATTATGATCAAATTAGCTTCGTCTTCAGCAACCAGCCTTAACGAAGTGGTGGTGGTGGGGTATGGCATGCAAAAGAAAGTAAATCTAACCGGTGCCGTAACGGTCGTAGATGGGAAACGATTGCAAAACAGACCGGTTAATAATGTCTCGCAGGCGCTTTATGGTACCGTGCCGGGCCTGACCATTACTTATGGCAACAATGGCTTTGAGCCGGGTGCCGCCCCATCTGTGCAGATCAGGGGCCAGGGCGCTCCGTATGTGTTAATTGATGGCACTGCGGGGGATATCAGCACTTTAGATCCTAATAATATCGAAAGCATATCTGTATTAAAAGATGCCGCGGCATCTGCCATCTATGGTGCTCGGGCGCCTTATGGAGTGCTTTTGATCACAACAAAATCAGGACGCGCTAATCAGAAGCCCCAGGTTGACTTTTCTTTTAATGGCGGCCCTACTACCATTATCAGTAAACCCAGGATGGCAGACTCTTATACTTTTGCCAGGGCCATCAATGAAATGCACGACAACCAGGGTGTTGCCAGGCTATTTGCTGAATCTACCATCGACCGCATTATGGCTTACATTAAGGATCCCAGCTTGCCCGAAACGGTACCAGATGCGACCAATCCAACCAAGTGGTCTGTGTACCAGCTTTCAAACGGCAATAACGATTGGGTCGATATTCATTACGGTTCGGGTTTCCGTAACCAGGAAAACCTGTCCGTAAGAGGTGGTTCCAAAGAGATCGCTTACTTTCTATCGGCCGGTCATGCAGCAGAAAAAGGTCCCTTAAAAATGGTGGATGATCAATACCAACGCTATAATATGCTTGCAAAATTAGATGCAAGCCTGGCAGATTGGTGGAAGATCAGCTCCAATACACGCCTTACAAACGAGGTTAGAAACCGCCCTATCTATAATGGCGAAGGTGGATATGGTATGATTATTCACCAGATATTCAGAACACATCCTGAGGTATATCTTCAATCACCTAATGGACATTATTCGCAGCTATCGAGGATACCACAAATGCAAGCCGGTTATCAAAAATTTACCGATAATAACCTCATGCAGCGCATATCTACCCAAATCATGCCAGCTAAAAACTGGTCTGTAAATGCTGATTATTCCATTGATTACACTATTAATAATTATGAAGGGGTGAATTTAATAGCCTATGAAGACCAGGTAGATG
>JBCNOR010000319.1:0-6139 GCA_039593785.1 Niabella sp.
AGTTCTTTTTCAATATCTTTCATCAAGCCCTTTATTTCCCTCTTTTCCAGTCCATCATAAATAGCCATCACCTCTCCCTTGCGGTTTACCAATGCCCAAAGCTGGCTGTGTATAAAATCGTCCTCGATATTTGTAAGGTTATTATTAACATCATCAATAGAGTAGCTGAATCGCGCCATTTTATAGAGGCTGTCTTTCCGGCCGGTAAGAAATATCCATTTCTTTGTATCCACTTTCATGGAGTCGGCATACACTTTAAGCCGGGCGGCCGAATCTGTTTTAGGATCGCAGGTATAGGAAAGGATACGAAAATCGGGCTCATTTTTAAATTTTTCATACACCTGTTTCATATTGTCATTCATCATGGGGCAAATGCCCGGGCAGGTTGTGAAAAAAAACTCAGCCACATATACTTTTCCATCCACATCCTTATTGGTAACCGCCCTGCCGTCCTGGTTGGTGAACTGGAACTGGGCAACCTTGCTGATGGGTTCGAGCTTCCTGTCGTTATAACCCGGTATAAACCAGGAAACAATACCATAAAATACCACAGAAAGGGCTACGAAGAAAACAATATAATAAATGGTCTTTTTACGCACGGCGACTTCTTTTAAAAGAAACAAAATTACTTCATAGTTGTTGAAGCGTGGCAAACAAATGTAAAACGCAGAGCGGAGTCAACCCCGAGTGCCTTGTTTGAATGGCGGAAGCACTGCTTTTAATGCTGCTGCCAGGATACGCTCCTCCATTAATAAATTGACAAATTTGTACTGAAGTCGTTATTTTTGAAGCTTAATACTTTTAAAAAAGTAACATGGAAAAAGAAGCGTTGAAACAACAGGTGAAGGAGCAAATTGTTAAGTTTTTGAACCTTAACACCGTGAACCCGGCAGATATTAAAGACGATGAGGCATTGTTTGGAGAAGGATTAGGGCTAGACTCTATCGATTCAATTGAACTGATTGTTATGCTTTCCCGCGAATATGGCATCAATATCCAGGATCCTAAAGAAGGTAGAAAAATATTGACCAGCGTAAATACGATGGTGGATTACATTGAGCAGCATCGTACTAAATAAAAAAAGTCCCTCGTGAGCCGAATAGTAGTAACCGGCATTGGTATTATTACTGCCATTGGCGAAACAGCTGATGAAAATCGTGATGCCCTCATTCATGCAAAAACGGGTATTGGAAAAGCCCGGTTTTTTAATAGCAGGTACACGGGGCAATTGCCCTTTGGTGAAATCAGCCTGTCAACAGAGCAACTGGCAGAGAGGCTGGGTATTGAAAATAATACAACCACCAGGACTGATCTTTTAGCCCTGCATGCGGCAAAGCGGGTTATCGCAGATGCCAACCTGTCCAAAGAAGACTTGTCAGGTAGCGATACCGCTCTTATCGGAGGCAGTACGGTTGGGGGCATGTGCCTTACTGACGAAATGTATGCAGATGCCAATGCTACAGGTATCAGCAACTCACCCTATCTCACTTCCTATTCCAATAGTGCTAATACCAGTTTTTTACAACGTCATTTTAATATAGGCGGTCTCATTAATACATTTAACACGGCCTGCTCCTCATCTGCCAATGCTATTATGTATGGCGCCCGGTTGTTAAAAAACGGCATGGCGAAGAAGGTGATTGCCGGAGGCGTGGACAGCCTGTCTAAATACACCGTGAACGGCTTTAATGCTTTGATGATCTTATCCGGCGAGCCTTGCAGGCCCTTTGATTCGGAAAGAAAAGGCCTGAACCTGGGCGAGGGCGCCGCTTTTCTCGTATTGGAAAGAGAAGAAGATGCTTCCGGTAAAAAAGTGTATGCTGAAGTGAAAGGGTATGGCAACAGTAATGACGCATTTCATCCCTCCTCAACTTCTGCCGAGGGAGAGGGTCCTTACTTAAGTATGAAGCGGGCCCTGGACATTGCAGGTTTATCGCCGGCAGATATCGATTTTATCAATGCACATGGTACAGCAACGGAAAATAATGACGAAACAGAGAGCGCTGCCATGCTTCGTTTATTTGATCAGGCGCCGGCCTTTGCCAGCACCAAATCTTACACAGGGCATACCCTGGGTGCGGCGGGAGCGGTTGAAGCCGTGTACAGTATTTTAAGCCTGCAGCACCAGGAAGTGTACCCATCCTTACATTTTAAAGACCCTATTGGCACTACGGGCCTTAAGCCCATAACACAATATGAGCAGCGCAACTTAAACCATGTAATGTCTAATTCATTCGGGTTCGGGGGCAACTGTACTTCCCTGATTTTTTCGAAGCCATAACCTTACAGCGTTATGTGCTATTGCCGGTTCATCGCCACCCCGGTCAACTTAAAACCTGTTAACTCAAATAACTAAAATTATGTATATCCATCAACACATTTGTATTTCGCCACAGCAAACGAACGGTGTTGTTGACCTGGAAATAATAAACCCTTCTCTGGAAGGAAAGCTGTTGGCTATAGAGCCCCAGCTGCAAGGCATCCCCCCTTCTATGTTACGTCGCATGAGCAAGGCAGTACGTATGGGCATGGGTGCAGGACTCCCTTTAATAAAAGAAAAAAACGTTGATGGAATTATTATTGGTACGGCTAATGGCGGAATGGAAGATTGTATCCGGTTTTTAAACCAGATCATTGATTATGATGAGGGGCTGTTAACTCCCGCCAATTTTGTGCAAAGCACACCCAATGCTATTGCCGGGCAGCTTAGCCTGATCACCAAGAACAGGACCTATAATGCTACGCATGTCCACAACGGGCTGGCCTTTGAAAATGCATTAATAGATGTTCAAATGAGCCTTTCGGAAAAACCGGGTACTCAATACCTGGTTGGGGGTGTAGATGAAATATCTTCCTATAATTATAATATAGATTACCTGGCCGGCTGGTACGATAAGGCAAAATCGAACGAAGACCTTTACAGCTCAGATTCGCCGGGTACCATTGCCGGAGAAGGTGCGGCGATGTTTATAATCAATGATATTGCTGACGGAGCCTTTGGACATATAGAAGCCATCGACGCTTTTCAAAGCACGGATAAAGAGCAGGTTGAAGCCCGGTTTAAAAAATTTTTAAACACTTATGTTCCCGATACCAATCAGACATTGTTGATTAGCGGTGAAAATGGAGACAGCCGGTTTTTGCCCACGTATGCCACCTGCGAATTTGCGATAGGATCTTCTATTCCTGTTGCCCGGTTCAAGCACCTTACTGGAGAATATCCTACCGCTTCTTCCTTTGCCTTATGGCTGGCCTGCGAGGCACTGAAGCACCAGGGCCTTCCCGCTCATTTTTATAAAAACGAGCATAACCTGGCGCAAATTGAACAGGTGATCCTCTACAATCAATACCAGGGCAAACAGCATAGCCTTATTTTGGTATCCAGGTAACCTTATTTTAATATTTTTCCTGCATTTTAGATACCACTCTTCATTTAATTTTGCTTGTTATCTTTTTTAACACCTAAACAAAAAATCAAATGCAAGCAAAACAACTGTTGTTAGCAGCCAGCCTCTTTATTACCCTGGCCAGCTCGGCACAAAAAATCAAAAAAACAAAAGGCGACTTTACACCCCTGCAATCAGAAAAAAGCATCAACATCGAATTTAAATACGACGTTCTTGCTGTTGGTAAATTCAAGAATGAAGAGGAGTATGTAGCAAAGAAAACGGAAGAATATAATAAAAAAGAAGCCGGCAAAGGCGATAAGTGGGCTACAGACTGGAAAGGAGACCGTTCAAGAGCTTACGAGCCCCAGTTCCTGGAACAGTTTGGAGAAAAAAGCGGTTTAAAAAATGAAAAAAATGCCAAGTACACATTGATCTTTCAAACCACTTTTATTGAGCCGGGCTTTAACGTAGGTGCCTGGAGAAAGAACGCATATATTAGCGGTATTGCTACCATTGTTGAAACCGCCAACCGGGATAATATTGTTGCCGTAATCAACGTGGAAAACGCTCCTGGCCGTGATGCGATGGGCGTTGATTTTGACACA
This sequence comes from Niabella sp., assembly GCA_039593785.1. Classification (GTDB taxonomy): domain Bacteria; phylum Bacteroidota; class Bacteroidia; order Chitinophagales; family Chitinophagaceae; genus Niabella. The sequence continues at coordinate 3,995 of JBCNOR010000319.1, forward strand.
GCCTGGCGTATTTCTGAAGCTTATGCCAAAGCAGGGAAATCTTTAGCCAATTTTATTTTTTAAGCGTCCTGTCACCAGTACCGGAAACCAGTTCGGCCAAAGCCTTTTCTTCCAATATAATTCTGGAAGGACCCGCGGTTTTATTCTGCCATTTAATAAGGCGGATAAAACCGTTTTCTATTTCTATACCCGTGATGTCACCGTCTGAAAAGCAGCAGCAGCCCGTATTGAAATAAGTAGGCTTTATATCCGCATAGTCTTCTTCCAAAGTATCAAACCGTTTTTGATAGGTTTTTACTTCTTCATTGATCTTGGCTACCAGGGCCTCATCTTTATGCGCTTCCGCAAACCGCATCTGCCGGTGTAATCGTTCAATGTGAGTGAGCGATTCAAAAACCGGCTGATGGGTATGGCCGGTTACCAGCATCATATTTTTTTGAGTGGCGCTCCACTCGTACATTATTTCATTGTGCAGCGTTTTCTTATACACATTATTGGAGGGCTCGTTAGGGTTAATGCGCAGGTAAGCCTGCAAGGGCGCCCAGATTCTGGCTATAAAAAACTTTGTAAGCCAGTTGCCATCGCTATTGGCATCGCCCTGATGACCGTGTGTACATAAGATATGTACCGGAAGACCATTTACCTCTGTAGTCAGGATAGCGCCTTCATAAACTTTTACCTTTTGGTTATATATATTTTCCAGCTCAAAAGAAGCCAGGGGGTCGTTGGCCCAATACAGATCATGGTTGCCAAAAATTTTGATAAATGCTTTCTTTGAAAGAAACTTTCCTTCAAGCTCAAACGATTTTTTATAGGCTTTCTTTACCTGCCAGAAAAGATTCTCCCACAGCTCTTCGCAGTCGCCCAGGTTAATAAGGCAAAAATTATTCTTTTCGTAATACTCAAGAGCTGCCAGGTAACTGGCTTCGGCTACAGCAAAGTCATCAGCGCCATTACGGTTGCCTTTATGCTGATCGGAAAATATTATAAAGCGGCCTTCAAATTCGGCCAGCGGGATCACTGGTCCTTTTTTACCCGGATCATTGATAATATCCTCGTACAACCTGCTCAGCGCATTATAAATTCTTTCCTTATCGGGTCTTGACGAAAACTTATCGGATAGCCATAATATGGGTCTTCTTAATAAGTATTGGAAGAATTTGCGCATGAAAGCAAATGTAATAACAGACTGGCTATATTATGTTAGCAGGAATGGATAGCTCCATCCTAAAAATAAATGAAGAATAGCAATTAAAACACAGGTCCGTAATGTAACTTTTTGTCCCTACGGGAATAATTATCCGGGTAGATAATGTCATGAGCCGTCTCATAACCCTCATTAGCCGCATCCATCAGGCGCCGTTGCAGCCTCTTATTACGTACCTTACACATTACTCCTGTTACAGTAGTTGCCGCAACACCTAATAACACTAATCCAATCAAGCTATATGTAGACTTCTTCATTCCAATAAAATTTTTCCAATATAAATATTTCAAACGGGCCGTAATGCAATTCGTTTTATAGGCAACGGGTATTGATTTATAGCAAATTATATACCGGCTTAGCATTATAACAAATTTACTTAAAAAAGTTTTTACGTCCTAACTAAAATAACATGTTTTTAATGCTTTTGCTTCCTGTTTTTAAATTTAACAACACGATAATATGCATCATCGAAGGCTCTGGCTAAATAGCCATTTCAGCAATCCCGGCTCAGCGAAAGTGGCATCCCAACTATTATGGTTGGCCTCCGGAAACAGCGTAAACTTAACAGGCACTTTATTCTTTTTCATAGCAGCAACCATTTCTTCTGAATACCGCGGTAGCACTACATCGTCTTTACCCCCGTGGAAAACCCACCATTTCGTTCCCTTCAGGTTGGCCGCAGTGGCCGTGTTGGCGCCCCCACAAATAGGAATGGCGGCTGCAAAGGTTCGGGGCATACGATTCACCAACTCAAAAGTACCCATGCCGCCCATGCTTAACCCCATTACATAAACCTGTTGCTGTTTAATGTTGAACTCCGAGTGGAGCTTTTTCAACAGGTCCATTACCAATTGCATAGGAACAGTAGGCGGGCCTCCATTAGCAAATTCAAATGCCCGGCTGGCGCCACTACCCGTTATTGTTACATTGCTCCAATA
>JBCNOR010000032.1:0-17319 GCA_039593785.1 Niabella sp.
AATGCGGTTGTAGACCAGCTTGCCGGCGATATACTGAAAAGGAATATAGACATTCAAAGAAATCTTGGCGTAGGAAAGATTCATTATCCCAGGCCCTACCTGGAGAGTATTTTGTATAATCTTGTAAGCAATGCAGTAAAGTACTGTAATCCCCTTGTAGCGTCAAAAATATGGATCAGTACCAGCATAATTGAGGGCGACGCTATTTCGTTGCAGGTAAGAGATAATGGTGTTGGTATTGATATGGTAAAATACGGCGACAAAATATTCAAGCTAAACCAGGTGTTTCATAAGGGTATGGACAGCAAAGGGGTAGGGCTCTATCTTACCAAAACCCAGATCGAATCTTTAGGCGGAACCATACATGTTGAAAGTAACGTTAACGAGGGCAGTACATTTACAGTAGTTTTCAGGAAGCTTGCAAGCATAGCATAATAAAATGATCACTTTTGTAATTGCAGGTATTCGCTGGGCGTGAGCCTGAATTGCTTTTGAAAATTTCTTCCCAATTGGGTTAAAGTCTGGTAGCCTACCCGCTCGGCTATTTCGCTTAGCGGAAACATGCGGGTGTTCATTAATTCAACTGCCTTTTTTAGCCTGGATATATTGATCATTTCATTAGGAGAAAGATTGGATATAGATTTCACCTTCCGGTAAAAAGTAGCGCGGCTCATATTCATTGCCATCGCCAGGTGGTCCACATCCAGGTCAGCATCAGAAATATGCTCTACAATAAAATGATTCATCTTTTCCAGGAATTCTTCATCCATTTTGGAGTGTGCCATACTTTTGATATGGGCTAATGGCGATTGGGCAAAATACTCTTTTATCTTATTGCGGTTATTCAATAAACTAAAAACCTGTGCTGCCAGGTGTTCCGGAGAAAATGGCTTTTCTATATAAGCGTCTGCGCCGGTATTGAGACCCTCAATTTTTGCCTGCAAGGTATTCTTGGCTGTGAGCAATATTACCGGTATATGGCTCAATTCAAAGCTCGACTTTATTTTTTCGCACAATTCAATGCCATCCATTTCAGGCATCATCACGTCGCTGATCACCAGCTGCACCACCTGGTTATTCAGAACGGATAAGGCTTGAACGCCATCGGGCGCTGTAAAAATGGTGTAGAGCTCGCCCAGGTCATCCAGTAGGAAGTCGAGTATGTCCTCGTTATCGTCTACGATTAATATGGCGGGCTTTTCTGAGTGGGATTCCATTATTTATTTAACTTCAGTTGGCAATTTAAGCACAAAAATATTTAAATGATTGGCTACCTGCATGATTAGACTACCGCCCTGCAGTTCTGTTAAAGATCTTGATAAGGCCAGCCCCATGCCCGTTCCTGTTATCTTATCTGTTTTTTTAGATCTGAAGAAGGGCTGAAATATTTTATTTCTCAGATCAACAGGTATAAGGGGGCCGTCATTGCTGAATTGTATGGTGACAAAACCATTCCCTTCATTGGTTATAGAAACCGTAACGATATGCTGGCAATATTTAACTGCATTGTCCAGGAGGTTGCTCACGATCTTGGTAGTAGCTTCTTCATCTATTTTACAGGTATGAACTCCCAGTGCTGTAAACTCCATTTTTATTCCTTTGCTTTCTGCCAAAGGATGGAAATTGTTCCAGATGTTTTTAACCAGATCGTTGATGTTCTTTTCTTCCATTGATAATGCAAATGCGCCAGCTTCAACACGCCTGAAATCGAGCAGCTGGTTGGTCAGGCCTAACAACCGGTCTGTATTTTTATTCATTACGGCCAGGTATTTCTCCCTTTGAGAGGGTGATGCCAATCCCCGCATTAGTTTTTCCAGCGGAGCTTTTATAAGTGTTAACGGCGTCCTGATTTCATGAGCGATCTTTGTAAAGAAATCTATTTTGGATTCATAAGTCTCCTTTTCTTTGATTCGTTCAAACAACTCCATGCTTCTTTGTTGCTTTTCGAGTTGCCGGTTATGATAAAACCAAACGATGCCATACACGCCCAATGCCGCAAAGAGGGTGTAAATAACATAAGCAGCGTTGGTGCGCCACCAGGGCGGAAGTATTTTGATCAGCAAGGTTTTTTCATTGGCCGACCACTCGCCGTTACCATCGGTAGACCTTACACGAAAAAGGTAGGAACCTGGTGATAAATTGGTGAAATAAACCCGCCGGTTTTTTTTTATATAATACCATTTTTTATCAAGATTCTCGAGTTTGTAAGCATATTCAATATTACCTGGAGATGTAAAATTAAGGGCCGCAAAATCTATGTGGAATGTTGACTGATCGTGGGGTAGCGTTATCTCATTGGTAATAAGGGCGGATTGACGTAGCGGACCCTTTTCAGGATTCACAGATAGGGAATTGTTGAAAAAGGAGATGTTGGTAATATAAACCGGTGGTTTATGATGCTCCATTATTAAGTCCCCGGGGTTGAAGCTGATCAATCCTTTTACGCTTCCCAGATAAATGGTTCCGTCTTTGGTTTTATAGCAGGATGAATAGTTAAACTGATCATTCAGAAGACCGTCCGTCCTGGTGAAAGTACGCAGTATTTTGTATTGGGGATCCATTAAAACCAGTCCTTTAGAGGTCGTTATCCATTTGTTATGCTGCGCATCCTCAACAATGGTATATATCATATTACTGGGCAGGCCGGTACTGGTTGAGAAGATCAGTACATTATTCGTACGGGTATTTACATTATATAATTTATCTTCTGAAGCGATCCATATGGTTTTATCATATGATTCAAAAAGATAGGTAATACGATTTTCCGCCAGGAGATTAATGTTATTTTTTATAATCTGAATACGGCCGTACGTTTTACAAGAGGGTGAATAATAATGCAGTCCATCCTGGAAAGTACCAGCCAGGACAGATCCGTTAGATAGCTCAAGAATGCAGGAATAAAATGCTTCTTTGGGGAAATAACCAGGTGTTATGAAATTATTTTCCTTACTGTTATAGATATAAATACCGTTGGAAGTTCCCACCCACAATTGATCGTTTGCGGTCTTGTATAAGCTGTGTATAAAATTGCTTCTCAGCCCTGTAGCAGGATTGCTGGTATAATGATCGGTTATGATGCCTTCAGGTAAATTCATGGCATTGAGACCATGCTCAAAAGTGCCCACCCAAAGCTTGTTTTGAGAAAAGGCAAGGCCATGGATATTAGTGTGCGCAATACTTTTACCTTTTTGAGAAGGTTTATAATTAGAAAAAATTCCGGTTCCCGGATCAAATTTATACAGGCCGTCATCCTCAGTTCCTATCCACAAGTTCTCTTTATCGTCAGATGTGATCTCGCGTATCGCGTTTGCTTTAATAGTGCCTGTTCCAAATTGTGGAAAATATTTTTGAAATACCAGACTCTTATTGGGTAAATAGTTGATGCCGCCAAAATAAGTTCCTATCCATATGCCACCCTGCTTATCCCTGCAAAAAGAGTAAACTGCGTTATCACTAATGGCATAGGGGTTTTGATAATCTTTTTTAAGGTTCGTAAAACTGTTATGAGTGGTATTATATATGTATATACCACTTTCAGTAGCAATCCAGTATTCATCAGGTTTTATCTTTAAGAAGTCACGGGCAAATATTTCGGTATTATCAGCATTGTAAATCAGTACATCATTATAGGTGTTGTTTTCCAGGTTGAATTTTTTTATTCCCTGTGTAGCAGTGCCAATCAGCAGGTAGCCTTCTCCTGTGTCGAATATCCGTTCAAGCCAGGGAGACACGGGTGCCGGCGAATGATCAAAGACAGAAAAGAAACTAAATTTTTTACTGTTGGCATCATACCTGCCAATACTGCCATACATGGTAGCTACCCATATTTCTTTGTTTTGGGATAATGTTATTGCTGTACAAAAATCCAGTTGCTCACCTTGAACAGCAGTTATTTTCCTGGTTTTGGCCGATAGCACGTACAACTTAAAGCTTATGATAAACCACATGTTGCCTTCGGCATCTTCCACCATTGCCCTCACCAGTTGTTTGGGCGTACCGGCAGTATGAGAAAATGTTTCCAGTTGGGGATCGTAGGCAAACACGCCATGTTCGGTTCCAACCCATATTGTACCGTTGCTGCCTTCAAATAGCTTCCATACCGAATTATTGCCAAGGCTGCTAGGGTCACTTCTTTCATTCCTGAATACTTTAAAACTGTATCCATCGAAACGATTTAGCCCGTCTTTGGTTCCTATCCAGATAAATCCTTTTTGATCCTGTATAATACAGCTGGCCGTATTATTGGAAATACCTTGCTCAACCTGGAAATGTTCAAAATAATAGCGTTGACCATAAGACCGGTAACTGAACACGCTTAGGTTCAATAATAAAGATATCAGGATGAAGAAGGTTCTCAACGCAATCTGTTTAACCAAACATACAATTTTTTACTTACAGATCATTGAGGGCTTTGTTATAAAGACATGTTGGTTGTTGCCATCGGCAAATAGGGCAGGCCGTGAAAAATGAGACAGTTTGATGAAAGAATGAGATGAAATTTCAATAAGGCTTTTAAAGTCAAAAATATATTTGTGCATCATTTTTAACGAAAAATTGTTTGCCATGTTCAAAAACCGGACAGTTGCTTATTATGGCATATTGCCATTACTATCGCTTTTTGCATTAGACCCAGCAAAGCGAAGACTCAGGGTCTTAACTGCTGTGCTACTTTTAATATCAATAGGAACTAATGCCCAATCGTATGTGTTAAATGGATACGTGAAGGATGGCAATGGGAATGTTCTGGTAGGTGCGTCGGCTTTGATACCGAGAACCAATAAAACCGCCATTACAGATGCCAACGGGAAATTTTTATTGGAAGTAAATAATCCTAACGACAGTCTTATCATTAGCAATGTAGGTTACATTACGCTTCGTGTTTTGACTGGTTCCGAGGGTGAAAGAACATTTACTCTAATTTATGATGAGAACAGAGCGAAAATGGACGAAGTGGTAGTTGTAGGTTTTGGCCGCCAGAAAAAAACCACGCTTACCGGCGCTGTATCCTCGGTTAGTGTTAAGGATATTGAACGTTCCGCAGTAGCGCAATTATCAAATGCTATAGGCGGCAGGTTGCCGGGTATTATAACACGGCAATCAAGTGGCGAGCCCGGCGCTGACGCTGCGCAGGTGTTTATCAGGGGTGTTGCAACCTTTGCGGGAGCCAGTACAGCTCCTCTGGTATTTGTGGATGGTATAGAACGTCCTTTGAATAATATCAATGCCATGGAGATAGAAACTTTTTCTATTTTGAAAGATGCCTCAGCTACGGCGGTATATGGGGTGAGAGGCGCCAATGGAGTTATTCTGATCACAACCAAACGTGGTAAAGCGGGAAAACCCAGGGTGGTTTTGAGATCGGAATATGCCAACCTGTATGCACAGCGTTTACCTGATTATATAAACGCAGGCGAGTATGCTACATTAATGAATGAAGCCCGTACCAATGTCGGAAAAGGACCTGAGTATACACAGGAAGAAGTTAGGAAGTATTCAGATGGCTCCGATCCTTATCTGTTTCCTAATGTAGACTGGACGGATGTGGTGATGAATAAAAGAACCTGGCAAACCATTAACAACCTGAATGTTTCCGGAGGTGGTGAGGCAGTGCGATACTTTGCCAATATCGGTTATACCGAACAGAATGGCATCTGGAAAAAACCTGAAGACAGCAAATATAACACGAATGCGAATTTCAGGAGGTATAATTTCCGCTCAAACATAGATATGAATTTGTCGAAAAGTTTCGTACTGGAGTTAGGTTTGGGAAGCATTATAGAAAGTCAGAACTATCCGGGTACATCGAGCGACGGTATTTTAAGCGCGCTCCGAAAAGTTACCCCCATGAACTTTCCTTTATACAACCCCGACGGTTCTTTGGGTGCGGGTTCAGCAGTCAATGCTAATCCATGGGGCTTGGTAGGATACTCTGGTTATACCCAGCAGGATAAGAGTACGCTTCAGGGAACTTTGTCGGCGAAATGGGACCTGTCTAAAATTGTTACCAAGGGTCTGGAAATGAGCGGAAGATTTGGCTATGACCATTACTATTTTGCCAATAAGGTACGTGCGAAAAATTTTGCGATGCGAAGGTATTATAAAGAAAACGGGCAGGACAGGTACCAGGTTATAAGGGAGGAAACACCACTTGGTCTAAGTGTAGGCAACACCGCAAATAAAAATGTTTATTATGAAGCAAAACTAAACTATAACAGGAATTTTGGTGTTCATGGTGTATCGGGGCTACTTCTTTTTAATCAAAATGAGTTTAATGATATTACCACCACCGATCGGATAAATAGTGTGCCTTACCGCAGGCGCGGTTATGCAGCAAGGGTTACATACGACTATATGGAGCGTTATTTAATTGAAGGAAACTTTGGTTATAATGGTTCTGAGAACTTTCCTCCCGGTCAGAAATATGGATTCTTCCCTTCTGTGTCGGCTGGTTGGGTAATCTCAAGGGAAAATTTCTGGGGTGATAACAATCCAGTTTCTGTTTTGAAAATAAGAGGTTCTTATGGGAAGGTGGGTAACGATGCCATTGGTGGTTCCCGCTTTCTGTTTCTCACTTCTGTAAATACGTCAACGGCTCAGTCTTATATGTTTGGAAGTGATATGATTAACTATCCGGGTATTGACGAAAATAGAATCGGTAACCCAAATGTAACATGGGAGGTAGCCGATAAGACGAACATTGGCCTGGATGTGGAATTATTGAAAGGAAAGATAGTAGTACAGGCGGATTTCTTTAATGAAGACCGTTCGGCTATCCTGATACAAAGGGCGGATCTGCCGTTCTTTACTGGTATCTATCCCTGGTCCATTCCTTATGGAAACCTGGGTAAAGCCAATAACAGGGGTTTTGATGGTATGATCGAATTAAAAAACTCTACGTCTTATGACCTTTCCTATTCATTGAGAGGCACCTTCACCTACGCCAAAAATAAAGTGATAGAATCAGCAATTCCACCAACCCGTTTTCCTTACCAGCACCCCAATGGTACCATGATCGGTCAGCCTTATGTATTGGAAGCTATTGGCTTGTTCCAGAATGAGGAAGAAATAAAAAATAGCCCGGTGCAGACCTTTCAATCTACAGTACGGCCGGGTGATATCAAATTCAGGGATGTGAATGGCGATGGAAGGATTGATGCTAATGACAGGGTGTATACCGGTTTTGCACGTACCCCTCAAATGATCTTTGGATTCGGCGGTACCGTTGTGTACAAAAGTTTTGATCTGAGCATGTTCTTCCAGGGGGCAGCTAGAACCAATATTTTTCTCCAGGGGCCATCCATGTATGCATTTAACGAAGGGTTTGGTGTAAACAACGTAATACGGGAATATTATGATAACCGGTTTATTCCCGGCGCAGACAATTCTGGTGCAAAGTACCCTTTAGTGATAGATATGATCAGTGAGAATAACTACAGGTGGAATAATACATTATATATGGTAGACGGTAGTTTTCTTCGTTTGAAGAATGCAGAAATAGGCTATACTATTCCACAGAATATTACTGGTAAATATAAAATTTCAACAGCACGCTTTTTTATTAATGGTTTAAACCTGCTTACCTGGGATAAAGTAAAGATCATCGATCCTGAATCAGATAACGGAACCGGTCGTTATCCGCTTACACGTAATATCAATTTCGGGCTTCAGGTTAATTTCTAAAACAGCCTCATCTTATCGCCAATAAAAAAAAGACAATGAAACAATATATAAAATTTATACTAGCCATTTTTCTGACCTCGGCATTATTGACCTCCTGTAAAAAAGGTTTTCTGGATAAAGTGTATGACGAGGATCTGACAATCGACTCTGTATTTGCTAATGCCCAGTACGCGGAACGTTTTTTAACTTCTGCCTACTTTTCTCTGCCTGAAGAGCCGGAGTGGATTGAGTGGTGGGGGCGAAATCCTTTCACCACAGCATCTGATGACCTGGAATGCACCTGGGGTGTATTCGGTAATCAAATGAATACAGGAAACTGGAATGCCGCTACCGTAGAACAAAATATCTACAGGGTTTACTGGGAGGGCATCCGTAAAGTAAATATATTCATTGAGAACATAGATAAAACAGATTTCTCCGACCGGGAGATTGTAGTGGGTAGTAAAACCGGGGAGCAGCAAAAACAGGAGTTTAAAGGGGAAGCACATTTCCTACGTGCTTTCTATCATTTTATTGAAATGCGTGTGCATGGCCCTGTTTCTATTCTAAACAGAGCCGTTACCACGACGGATGATTATACGCAAATCAAAAGATCTCCCTATGATGATTGTGTAGCTTTTGTTGCGGAAGAATGTGATAAAGCTGCTGCTTTATTGCCTGTAAGGCGGGAAGCTGTTGAATTAGGCCGGGCGACGAAACTGGCGGCGCTGGCACTCAAAGCCAGAGTGTTATTGTATGCAGCGAGCCCTTTGTATAATGGTAATTCAGACTACGCTAATTTCAAAGACGATCAGGGACGCAATCTTATATCTCCAAATTATGATGCTACCAAATGGCAGAAGGCAGCAGACGCGGCCAGGGATTGTATGATGCAGGCAGAAGCTGCCGGTTACATGCTTTATAAGCCAACTAATGATCCTTACCAAAATTACTACAGGCTATTTATTGATCGTTGGAACGATGAAGTGCTTTTTGCGAGGAATATGGGGCGTTTTAACAGGTTGGAATATGCATCGGGTGCCAAAGGAATGGGTGGTTGGAGTGGCTATTGTCCTACACAGGAATTAGTAGATGCCTTTCAGATGGCGGATGGAACGACGCCTATCACCGGCTATAATTCTGATGGCACTCCTATTATTAACGCTGCTTCCGGATACCAGGAAACCGGCTATGCTGCCACTGCTGGTGCGAATTACCCCGCCGGAGTGAGAAATATGTATGTAAACAGGGAGCCTCGTTTTTATGTAAGCGTTAACTTTAATGGGCAAAGATGGAGGGGGAGGCAGCTGGAGCTCCATAATTCAGGACGCGACGGACGTGCTGTGGGTAACGGCCAGGACTACCCGGTTACCGGCTATTTACTACGCAAGTTTGCTGATGAGCAAATAAATCTTACGCAAGCTGGTACCTTTACCAATAAAACCTGGATCTATTTTAGGATGGCTGAAGTGTACCTAAACTATGCTGAAGCGCTTAACGAGGCACAAGGGCCAACCGCAGATGTATATACAAATGTGAACAAAGTAAGAGAGAGAGCGGGATTGCCAGGCTTACCTGCCGGCTTGTCAAAAGATCAGATGAGGGAACGCATCAGGCATGAACGTCGCATTGAGCTGGCATTTGAGACACAGCGTTATTTTGATTGCAACCGCTGGAAAATAGCGCCCGAAACCAGCAATAAAACTTTTTACAGGTTGAGCTATGACAAGGGAACATCTATACAGGACGATGCTTTTTACCAACGCGTTGTTTTGAAGAGAAGAATCTTCGAAGCTCCCAAGCATTATTTATGGCCTATTCCTCAAACTGAAATAGACAGGGCTTTGTGGATTATACAGAACCCTGGATGGTAGTATGGTTACTTATATAATTTATTTGAATAATTGATTATGATGAATAGTAAACGGCGTTTGATCGGGTTTAGTTGGCGGCTCTATGGGATGATAGTAGTGTCGGGTATATTGTTGGGTTGCACAAAGGCCAAATCACAAAATGAGCCGCCACCTCCCGAGTCTCCTAAAAAGGTAACTGAATATCGTAACCCCGTATTCACACCTATACTGGCAGATCCAACCGTAATCAAGGATCCCAATTCGGATTATTATTACGCTTACGGTACAGAAGATTTCTGGCATACCGATAGTAAAAACCATCTTGTAGCTATCGTTCGTTCAAGAGATTTGATCAACTGGACTTACGTAAATGATGCTTTCACCAGTAAACCAACCTGGAAGGCGGCGGGTGGTATATGGGCTCCCGATGTTGCCATCGTGAATGGGAAGTTTCATTTGTATTATTCCTATTCAACATGGGGTGATGCCAATCCCGGAATCGGGTTAGCTATCTCTTCTTATCCGGCCGGGCCATTTATTGATGCGGGAAAACTGTTTCTATCATCCGAGATAGGCGTTCCTAATTCTATCGATCCTTTTTATTATGAAGAGGGAGGAAAGAAATACCTGTTCTGGGGCAGTTATAATTCTTCTGCAACCCAGGGCACTTATGGTGTGGAACTGACTGAAGACGGAAGACGTTTAAAAGACCCGGCTCAAAAAGTGAAAATAGCTGCAGGTGATTTCGAAGCTGTTAATCTTTTTAAGAAAGATGGGTATTATTACTTTTTCGGATCTAAAAATAATTGTTGTGATGGAGCCGCCAGCGTATATCAGGTTCGTGTTGGCAGGTCACAAAATTTAATGGGACCTTATGTTGATAAAGCTGGTAAAGCCCTGACAGAACGGGGAAACGGTACATTGGTGCTGCAAAGGAACCAGAAATTTTCCGGACCGGGGCACAATGCACGCCTGATAACTGATAAAAAGAACCAGGATTGGATGCTTTATCATGCAATGGATGTTGATCGTGCCATGATAGGTACAGTAAACCAGCGAGCGTTATTGCTTGATAAAGTAAATTGGAGTGCAGACGGCTGGCCCATTGTTAACGACGGAACGCCATCAACCGGTAAAATGCTGATGCCTGAGTTGTAGTGTAAGCTCAAGGTACTATACTGTTTTAAAACGAGCGGGCAGTGAGTTTTAAATATGGCACAAAAAGTATAATTTTTGAAACAAATTTTAACTGCATAGTAGTAGGCAGGTATTAAGTTTGCCATATTTGGATTCATTGCCATTGTTCACTAAAAATTAATTATGCGAATTCTATTTTCATGCGTAGCAGCAGTTGTTTTATCAGTGACAGCTAACGCGCAGCCAACCTGGAAAATTGTACCGGGTAAACCTCAAACGCCATGGGTAGCAGATGTTAACCCTGCAAAACCTTTACCTGAATATCCCCGGCCCCAGTTAAAAAGAGCCAACTGGCAAAACTGGAACGGCTTATGGAAGTATGCGATCACTGCTGCATCCGAGCAAAATATCCCTGCCTCATTCCAGGGCGATATTCTGGTTCCTTACCCGGTTGAGTCTGCTTTGTCGGGTGTAGGTAAAACCGTGAGTAAAGACCAGGCTCTCTGGTATAGTGCCAGTATTGCCCTCTCTAAGCCCTCAGGAAATAATCAGGTTATATTGAATTTTGGGGCAGTAGACTGGCAGTGTGATGTTTTTGTGAACGGAAAAAAAGTAGGAAGGCATGAAGGCGGCTTTGATCCGTTTTCTTTCAATATCACCAGCTACCTGGGTAAGGGAAAACAGCAGGCAATAGCATTACGTGTTTGGGATCCTACTGACGATGGTCCTCAGCCAAGAGGTAAGCAGGTGAAAAAGCCGGAGGGGATCTGGTACACCCCGGTAACAGGTATCTGGCAAACAGTTTGGACAGAAATATTACCTGCTACCTATATCGCATCAACTAAGCATACACCTGATGTAGATGCAAGCCAGCTTCGCGTGTCTGCCCTTGTTGAAGGCGCCCAGACAGGAGATATTGTAAAATTTGTTGCATTGGATGGTACGCAGCCGGTAGGAGAAGTGACCGTTCCTTCGGGTGTTGATGCTGATATTAAAATTGAAAACGCAAAGCTTTGGTCGCCCGCATCGCCGTATTTGTATAATCTGAAAGTTTATTTATACAGGGCCGGTAAGCAGATTGATTACGCCGAAAGCTATTTCGCTATGCGTAAATCGTCTCTTGTTAAAGATGCAGCGGGCATTAACCGTGTGGCTTTAAATAATAAAATAATGTTTCAGTATGGTCCGCTGGACCAGGGATGGTGGCCTGACGGTTTGTTTACAGCTCCTACAGATAAAGCCCTTTTATTTGATATTGTTAAAACAAAGGAGATGGGTTTTAACATGATCCGCAAGCATATCAAGCTGGAGCCAGCCCGCTGGTATTACTATTGCGATAGCGTAGGCGTATTGGTTTGGCAGGACATGCCCAGTGGTGACCTGGGCGGCAATCATTGGGATATGCGGTCAGGACAGGTATCCGGGCAAAACCGCGACAAGCAACGTAGCGCAGAATCGGAAGGATATTACAGGAAAGAATGGAAAGCTATCATGGATGCCGCGCATAACTTCCCTTCTATAGTTACATGGGTGCCTTTTAATGAAGCATGGGGACAGTTTAAAACGAAAGAAATAACAGAGTGGACCATGAAATATGACCCTTCGCGTTTGGTAAACAGCGCCAGCGGAGGAAACTTCTTCTACACCGGTCATATATTAGATATCCATCATTATCCCGATCCCCAAATGCCTGATCCGGAAGTTTTTGGAAAAAGCGGGCAGGCATTGGTACTGGGTGAGTTCGGAGGCTTTGGCTTGCCGGTAGACGGACATACCTGGCAGGATAAAAATAACTGGGGATACCAGAGCTTTAAGAATAAAGAAGAGCTGCTGCAGCGTTATACCAGGTCAATGAATGACCTGAAGAAATTAATTCCTTTGGGCTTATCCGCTGCTGTATATACACAAACTACTGACGTAGAAATTGAAACCAATGGCATTCTTACTTATGACCGCAAGGTGATGAAGATGCCAGAGCAAACTTTAAAACAATTGCACCAGCAGTTGTATAATGTTACAGTGAAATAATAGACCACATTAATTGCCAATAATATGAGCCTGTATAGATCAATCATAACAGGGGGGATGTTTTTGTTTTGCTTAAGCACTGGCTTTGCACAGTTGAATAAGGTGGGTGTGCAGGAAATAACTGAAATGCAAAAACCGGATAACGGATATACGAATCAATTTTACGTCTCCAATAAAAAGCCCCTTCAGCAATTGTATTTTATAAAGCTGCCTGTTGGAACGATACAGCCGCAGGGCTGGCTGAAAAAATACCTTGAGCTGCAACGCGATGGTCTTACAGGGCAATTGGGAGAAATCAGTGCCTGGCTGGCAAAAAAAAATAATGCCTGGCTGAGTACCGATGGCAAAGGCGATCATGGCTGGGAGGAAGTGCCGTACTGGCTAAAAGGCTATGCCAACCTGGGTTACATTTTAAAGGATAAGAAAATTATTGATGAATCCCGTATCTGGTTAGAAGCCACATTAAGAAGCCAGCGTGCTGACGGATACTTTGGGCCGATGATTGTAAGAAATGGTAAACCAGACCTCTGGGGCAATATGATTATGTTGTGGTGCCTGCAATCATATTATGATTACAGCAAAGATCAAAGGGTATTGCCTTTTATGGAAAACTATTTCCGCTGGCAATATAATTTACCCGATAGTATGCTGTTAAAAGATTATTGGGAGAACAGCCGGGGTGGAGATAATATGCTAAGTGTATACTGGCTTTATAACCGTACCAAAGGCGATAAGCAGTGGCTGTTGGACCTGGCTGCTAAACTGCATCGCAATACAGCAAACTGGAAGCAAAAAGATAATTTACCTAACTGGCATAATGTGAACATCGCACAAGGGTTTCGTGAGCCTGCTACTTACTATCTGCAAACGGGTAGCCGGGAAGATTGGGATGCTACCTATAATGTGTTTAACCTGATACGACAGCGTTTTGGTAATGTACCAGGTGGAATGTTTGGAGCAGATGAAAACGCGAGAAAGGGATATGCCGACCCGCGTCAGGGTGTGGAAACCTGTGGCATGGTAGAGCAAATGGCTTCCAACGAAATATTGCTGGGTATTACAGGTGATCCTTTCTGGGCTGATCATACAGAGAATGTAGCGTTCAATACCTACCCGGCGGCTGTAATGCCCGATTTCAAAGCCTTGCGTTACATCACCAGTCCTAATATGTCTGTTAGTGATAGTAAGAATCATCATCCCGGAATTGATAACAGTGGCCCTTTTGTAATGATGAATCCGTTTAGCTCGCGTTGTTGCCAGCATAATCATGCACAGGGATGGCCTTATTATGCCGAACATGTTTTTATGGCAACCCCCGATAATGGTCTTGCTGCGATGCTGTACAGCGAAGCGGTTGTAAAAGCCAAAGTGGGTAATGGAACCGAAGTGAGTATTGCATCAAAAGGGCATTATCCATTTGATGAAACTGTAGGCTTCACATTAACGATGCCGAAGAACACCCGCTTTCCTTTTTATGTAAGAATTCCAGAATGGTGTGCCGAGGCACAGGTTAAGATCAATGGGGTAGTGGTAAAGCAGCATCCTTCACCATCCTCCTACGTAAGAATAGACCGGCTTTGGAAAAGCGGGGACAAAGTTGAATTGGTATTACCCATGCAATTGAAGGTCGATGCCTGGACTTCTAACAAGAATAGCATCAGCGTTAACCGGGGACCATTAACTTATTCTTTAAAAATTAAAGAACAGTATAGGAAAATGGATAGCAGGGAATCTGCTATTGGTGATTCTAAATGGCAGGAATCTGCTGATCCGGATAAATGGCCTTCTTTTGAAATATTGCCGGCATCTGCCTGGAACTATGGGCTGCCTTATAAAGGGCAGGACCCCGCGATGTTCTTTCAAGTAGTAAAGAAAAAATGGCCGGTTAATGATTTTCCTTTTACACAGGACGCCGTTCCCATCAGCATTACAACAAAAGGGAAACGGATCGATAACTGGAAAATTGATCAATATGGTCTGACAGATACATTACCACAAAGCCCGGTAAAGATTGAAAATAGAGAGGAAATAATTGAACTAATACCTATGGGTGCCGCAAGGTTAAGAATATCTGCTTTTCCTGTTGTACAGTAATGTTGAAATAATGACTCAAATGAAAGAAATATGAATATGAAATGAGCCGTAAAAATGCTTCATACCCCCGCCCGACTGAACGTCGTTCGGGCGGGCAAAAGGATGATTATTTGGCGAATTCCATCTGACCATAAAAAACAATAAAAAATAAACAGATGAAAAAAATAGGTTTTTATTTAGCCGTGCTGTGGCTGTTGTCATTGTATGCATGCAACAATGCCGGGAACGACAATGCTACTGCAACTAATAGCGAAACCGCTATGACAGAAAGATGGTCTGCCGAAAAGGCGAACCAATGGTATGCAGAACAGCCCTGGTATGTGGGCGCTAATTTCCTGCCTAGTTCTGCTATTAACCAGCTGGAAATGTGGCAGGCTGAAACCTTTGATACTACTACAATAGAAAGAGAATTGGCCTGGGCTGAAGATCTTGGTATGAACATTATGCGGGTATACCTGCATGACCTGGCCTGGCAAAATGACGAGCAAGGTTTTTATGATCGAATTGATAAATTCTTATCCATTGCAGACAGGCATGGTATTAAAATACTACTGACCATTTTTGATTCCTGTTGGGACCCTTTTCCCAAGGCTGGTCAACAACGTGCACCGCAACCTTATGTTCATAATTCAGGATGGGTGCAGAGTCCTGGTCAGGTTATTTTAAAAGATTCAACACAGTATCCTGCACTTGAGAAATATGTAAAAGCAATAGTAGGGAAATTTGCCAACGATAAAAGGATCGTTCTGTGGGATGTATGGAATGAACCCGATAATATGACAGGACCTTCTTACGAAAAAGTAGAAGTGCCTAATAAAGTAGCATTGGTTTTACCGCTGCTGAAAAAAACATTTGAGTGGGCAAGAGCTGCGAATCCAAGCCAGCCGTTGACCTCAGGTATATGGGCCGGAAACTGGGAAAGCGACAGCACTTTAAAACCTATTGAAAAATTACAGATTGAAGAATCGGATGTGGTTTCTTTCCATTGCTACGATGATTCTGTTACACTGGCAAAAAAGATCAATGAGCTGAAACGCTACAACAGGCCATTGTTCTGTACAGAGTATATGGCAAGGCCTAATAAGAGCACTTTCCAGAGCTCCTTACCGGTAGCTAAGGAGAACAAGGTGGCGATGATCAACTGGGGATTTGTAGATGGTAAATCCCAGACTATTTATCCATGGGATAGCTGGACAAAGAAATACACATCAGAACCTCCGCTTTGGTTTCATGATATTTTTAGAAAAGATGGAACACCTTATAAACAGGATGAGGTTGATTTCATAAAAAAGATGACCGGAAAACTATAGTAGTGGTATAAATAAGGGAGAGAGATGTTATATACAGGAAGAAATATTTTTTTGTTTCTTATGGCTTTGATGGTATTAGGCGCTTTGTTTAATCCGTCTTATGGACAAGAGGAAAATGAAAACAATCCATTGTTGGCAGATCCCACCATTTTTTTTGATAAAGGGGTTTACTACCTGTATGGTACCGGAGGAGGAAAAGGAGACAGTGATGGCTTCAAAGTATATACATCCACTGATCAACAGGTATGGAAGGAGGAAGGATATGCGCTAAAGCGTGGGGAGAGTTATGGTACAAAGGGGTTTTGGGCGCCACAGGTATTTAAGTATAAAGGTAAATACTACATGGCTTATACGGCTAATGAGCATATAGCCATAGCTATGGCAGATCATCCTGCAGGACCTTTCAGGCAGCAGCAAATAGCGCCGTTGGAAGCGCCGGTTAAAATTATAGACCCTTTTGTGTGGATGGACCCTTCAGGTGTAATTTATCTGTATCATGTAAGATTGAAGGAAGGGAACCGCATTTTTGTTGCTGAGATGAATGCATCATTAACCGCAATGAATGAATCGACGCTTAAAGAATGCATTAATGCTACTGATCATTGGGAAGATACCCAAAAGGTTGCCTGGAAAGTAACTGAAGGTCCTACCGTGTTAAAGCATAAGGGAATGTACTATATGATCTATTCGGCCAATGATTTTCGTAACCCTGATTATGCAATAGGCTACGCTACTGCTAAATCTCCGGTAGGACCATGGACTAAGTTCAAGGGAAATCCGATTATATCTACCCGTAACACAAAGGAGAACGGAACCGGCCATGGTGATGTGTTTATGGACAAAAAAGGTGAAATGGGATATGTCTTTCATACGCATAACAGCTCAACAAAAGTAGGCCCCCGTAAAACGGCGGTGATGCGACTCAGGTTTGTTCAGCAAAAAAGAGCAGCAGATAAACTCGTAGCCGATGCAGCTACATTCAGATTTTTAAATAGATAATTTTTTCGACGACAACAGGTTTTAAATTATGAATTTCGCATAAGAAAATATTCATTTTCATACCCAAAAGGATAAATATTTCTTATGCGAAATTCACGGCCCATCCTGTCAGGCGGGCATGTGACCAAGATCAATACCGAATTATTCTTGGGCAGTGTGCGGTGTATTTGGCGACCAGTGCCAAAAGTAACAGTACTTATCTTGCGATCAACAAAGCGTTGGATTTGGCCGAGAAAACA
>JBCNOR010000320.1:0-6137 GCA_039593785.1 Niabella sp.
TCTTTCAATAAATTCCTGCAGGTGTAAGTATAGCCCACGCGCTTTTCGATCCTCCAGTATTTTATCTACGAGTTTTTCCTGTAAGCCTTTGATATGGACAAAGCCCACATAAACTGTGTCTCCGTTGATATTCGTATAGAGGTCGCTCTCATTGATACAAGGCGGATGGATATTGCCACCCCATTTAAGTAGTTCCAGGAAGTAGAGTTCGCGCGAATAGAAGCCACCAAAGTTATTGATCACGGCCACCATAAACTCTTTGGGATAATAGGTCTTCAAATATAGACTCTGATAGCTTTCTACGGCGAAGCTGGCGCTATGTGCCTTATTAAAGCTATACCCAGCGAAGCTTTGCATCTGCCGCCATACTTCCTCTGCCAGTTCTTTGGGATGACCTATAGTAGCACAACTATCCATAAAGCGCTGGCGGATCATATTAAACTCATTCATGGAGCGATACTTGCCACTCATGGCACGGCGCAGGATATCTGCTTCGCCCAAATCGAGACCAGCAAAATAATGCGCGATCTTAATTACGTCTTCCTGGTACACCATTACACCGAAGGTTTCTGAAAGGTGCTCTTCGAATAAAGGGTGCGGATATTTAATAGATTCGCGGTTATGATAACGCGAGATATACTCGCGCATCATACCACTCTCGGCTACGCCTGGCCGGATGATCGATGAAGCTGCTACCAGCGTCAGGTAATCATCACAACGTAACTTCTTTAATAGCCCCCGCATGGCGGGCGACTCTATATAAAAACACCCGATGGTGTTCGCATTGCGAATCATCGCTTTAATGCGTTCGTCTTTTTTAAAGGAATCAATGTCATGAATGTTTATGGAAATACCTCTGTTCTGCCTGATGATATTGATACACTCTTTAATATGCCCTAGCCCCCTCTGGCTTAATACGTCGAATTTATTCAGGCCGATATCTTCCGCGCTAAACATGTCCATCTGCGTGGTCTGGAATCCCTTGGGTGGCATAAACAGCGCCGCATAATTGGTAATAGGTTTTTCTGAAACCAGCATACCGCAGGGGTGCAGGCTCATGATATTGGGAAAACCATACAACAACTTCCCATACTGCAAAATGAGCTTCTGAATCTGATCGGTCGGCTTGCCCGACCTCTGTAAGGTCTTGATCTCATCCGGGGGAAGTCCAAAGACCTTCCCTAGCTGCTGGATAATCGCATCGTGCTTAAAGGTAGAAACGGAACCCAGTAATGCAACATAATCTTTGCCATAGCGTTTGAACACATAGTCCATCACCTCATCCCGGTCTGTCCAGGAAAAATCGATATCAAAGTCGGGTGGAGAAGTCCGATGCGGATTTAAAAAGCGTTCGAAATAAAGATTTAACTCGATAGGATCCACATCAGTAATGTACAAACAGTAAGCAACCACAGAATTGGCCCCACTCCCCCTACCCACATGGTAAAATCCCCGGCCTTGCGCGTATCGCACCATATCCCAGTTAATGAGAAAGTAACTATTAAACCCGAGGTCATTAATGATCTTTAGTTCCTTTTCCAGTCTTTCAAAAGCACTTTTATCCTTCAATCCATACCTTTGTTTAAAGCCATCGAGCGCCAACTTCTCCAACAGTATGCGATCATCTTCCTTACTGCCGCTATAGGTTCGCTTCGTCTTGTCCTGGTAAAACTCCATCTCGATGGTACACTCATCCATGAGCTTATAAGTGTTCATCACGATCTTTGGATGGGACTTGAATTTTGCCAACAGATTAGCCGGCGTAAAAAATACTTCATCTTCCGTTGCCTGCTCTTCGACCTTTAGCTGAGACAACAGTATATTCTTATCGATGGAGCGCATCAGGCGGTGCAGCGAGTGATAGGTCTTATTTTGAAAGGTAACGGGTTGTAAAATGACCATTCTGTGCTCCTGGTCGCGGTAATCAAAACGGGTGAGTTGGTGTAGCTGGGTTGCTTTAACGCCTAATTTTTCATGGGGTAATAACTGATCCGGGTTCCGGTAACCCAAAGGGTAAATTACAAAGGTATTTGCCGCTAAGGCTTCCGGGAAGATGAAAGGGAACTCCTTTTCCTGTATCAAGTGATCGGACAGGAAATCATTTATCGCTTTTAGTCCCTCGTTATTCTTTGCCAAAAGAATGTACAACATTTGATCGCCATTGCGGATCTCGGTTCCGACGATGGGTTGAACCGAATGCTGTCGGCACAGCTTTACAAATTCCCAGCAATCGTAGGTATTGTTGATATTTGTTAGAGCCAAAGACTGTACACCTTTATCTACTGCCTGCTCGACTAATTCAGAAGTTGGGAAGGTTCCGAACCTGAAGCTAAAGTATGTCTTGCAGTTGATGTACATTTTACTAATTTATTTAGCAAAGTTGTGCTAAATAATTTCACATTTCCAAATCAATTAATCCACACCGGGACTACCTTAGTCCAATAAATTGAAAATCAATTAAAAATAAAGATCGAAATAGATATTTTGGGTTATAGCAATTTGTTGTTCTCCTATTGGATACAATGTGTGGCTTGTGTCACAATTTAAAGATTTTTGACCCGGAAGGTGAAGATTAAAATTTTGAGACAATACCCTCTAAATCGTCCCACTTGTCCCGGAGACGATTTGAATGGGCCATCCTGTAACCCAAAAAAATGACGAGTGTCATCTACCTGCTATGACGCAGATCACTATTACAACTTAATTACAATGGTATCTTTACCGGGTAAAATTGAAAAGCGGTGCACGAATATGTATGAAAAGACATGAAAGTATTATACCAGTATCCCGGGACCATCATCACGCTTTGCTATTCTGTTGGAAACTAAAGCAAGGAATCCAAAAAAGTGTACAGCCGGATCGTTTGAGTACCTACACAAAGTACTTCTTCGAGCAGCACCTCCAGCCTCATTTCAGGCTGGAAGAACAGATTCTTTTCAGTAAAAGCCAAGATCAACTTTGTAGCCAAGCTATTGATGAACATCAACAGCTGGAACAAATAGTTTCCATAATAAAGCAACATCACAGGATCCAGGATATCGCAACGCTTGTATTGCAATTGGAAGCGCATATAAGATTTGAAGAGCGCGTACTGTTTCCGCACCTGGAACAAATACTTTCCAGTGCGACACTCCAGCAGATTTTAAATGAAATGCCCGAGGACACGGGTAAAAGTGAGGATGATGATTTTGACGACCGGTTCTGGCAATCAAATGAATATTGAACCAGCCAACACAATGTAAATTACTTGTAAATGAACGAATACGAATTACACTTTACCGATCAGATCGATAAAGAAATGGAATGGATCCATAGCGGCAGCTTTCAACTGGGTTCCTACATATATATGGGAATGGGCCGCTTAAATGGCAGAACCGTTTGCCTCTCCGTTGCCTATAAAATTGACTATTGCCTGCTCAAGGCAGTGCAGTTCGCTTCAGAAGACGCCAATGTGCGGTTACACCATATCAATAAGGTCAAGGTCGGCCATCTCCAACCCGAAATCCGTTTTGATCTTCCCGCACTTAATGGCAGCCTGGCATCAGCAGATAGCAAGGCGCAGGATCCTGTCATTAAATCCCAATAAAGCTTAGCTTTTTTTTGCGATAATAAAAGACAAAAAAGTATTTTATTTTAAACTTACATTATTATGGAAATAACAAAGGAAACTATCATTGGCAATCTGGTCGCGCATGATTACCGCGCGGCAACCGTCTTTAAACAGTACCAGGTTGACTTTTGCTGTAACGGCAACCGGACCATCCAGGATGCCTGCGCCGATAAAGGAAAGGATATCAACGGGCTAATCGATGCGCTTCAGCGGGAAATTACCAGTAATGCACAACCGTTAGCTGATTACCAATCCTGGCCTATTGACCTTCTCGCAGATTATATAGAGAAAAAACATCACCGGTATGTCACTCAGCGCATCCGGGAAATAACGCCTTTCCTGCAAAAGCTGGTCAAGGTTCACGGCGACCACCACCCCGAATTGGAGCAAATAGCCGAACTTTTTACGGGTTCCGCGGCAGCCCTGACCCAGCATATGAAAGATGAAGAACAGTTCCTGTTCTCTTATGTTAGAGAAGTGGTAACAGGCGCCGCAAAACCATCCGGCTCAACGATTGAGCACCCGGTGGAAGTAATGATGAAAGAACATGATCACGAGGGAGAACGATTCAGGGAAATTGAAAGACTTACCAATCAATACACGCCACCGCCTGACGCCTGTAATACCTACAAGGTGACCTTTGGGCTACTTAAAGAATTCGAGGAAGACCTGCACCTGCACATTCATCTGGAAAACAATATCCTTTTCCCAAAAGTGCTGGCTTGGCGGGCGAATCAAGGGAATTGAATCTGAGCATTCTGCAAAACGATTCACTATCAATCCATAGCCATGCATATCACCGAAGATATCTTAATTACGTATGGGGCTGTAGCCCGAAAGTATGAAAAGGGAAGCTTCCTGTTCCATGAAGACTCAATGCCTTATTATTTTTATCAAATACTGTCGGGCGTTGTTAAGCTTTTTTCTACCAGCCCGGAAGGCAGAGAGCTTATACAGGGCCTTTTTACTGATGGACAGAGCTTCGGAGAGCCGCCTTTACTATTGGGCAAATGCTATCCCAGTACCGCCCAGGCAGTTGCTGATAGTGTCGTTGTCAAACTCCGCAAAGAGCATTTTGAAAGTATTCTTCAGGATTACCCGGACCTGTCTCAAAGGATGCTCTATACTTTTGCCAGTCGGATCTACTATAAGGCTACAGCCGCCCAAATTTGGGTCCGGCAGACACCGGAACAAAAGATTGTACATTTTTTAAAAACCAATAAAGCCAGTCATACAGCGAATGTTATGGAACAGGTTCCATATACGAGACAGCAAATAGCCGACTTTACCGGACTACGTGTCGAAACCGTGATCCGGACCCTGATGAAGATGAGGGCCAAACGTTTGGTCAAAATCCACGACCATAAACTATACTATTAAGATGATGCCCCAAAAAATGCGTAAATGGTTTGTCTGGGGTCTGATCAACCTGGCCATAGTCGCTTTCTATGGGCTACTCATGCGGTATAAAATCGCTTTTAGCCTGCCGTTTTTAGAACAGAAAAACCTTCTGCATGCGCACTCTCATTTTGCCTTCAGCGGTTGGATCAGCCAGATGCTCTACAGCGTATTAGCACTGCAGCTTTCACGGCACCTCCCGGCAAATAAGGTTCAAAAATATCACTGGCTGTTGTCGCTGAACCTTCTATGCTCATTCGGCATGCTGGTTTCATTTACCATCCAGGGATACAGGGCCGTATCTATATTTTTTTCAACCTCCGCCATCCTGGTTTCAGTTATTTACCTGATAGCTTTTTTAAAAGACAAAGCCTATTTACCAGCTACACACCCCTCCGGGCGCTGGTGGCAGGCCGGTTTGTTATTTAACATACTGTCGGCATTAGGACCGTTTTCATTGGCTTACATGATGGCCACCCAATTGATTCATCAATGGCAATACCTCGCCTCTGTTTACTTTTATTTACATTTTCAATACAATGGCTGGTTTTTCTTCGGACTCCTGGCTATCGTTGTATCACAAAGGCCTGAAGCCGCCGGGTCTGTTAACCGGCATTTCGAACTGCTTTGCGCAACTGTTATCCCCACATTTTTGCTCTCTATTTTGTGGCTTCATTTACCTCTTTGGCTATATATCCTGGCGATTGCGGCAACCCTGGTGCAACTGGCAACCTGGGTCCATTTGCTTAGAAAGGTCTGGCAATCTGAAGGCAGGATGAAAGATCAGAACGGCAGGCATTGGACCCGCTGGTTCTTCTATGCAGCCATGGCCGCACTTACGCTGAAGTTGCTTTTGCAGGTAATCTCCGTACTACCCGGGCTCAGTCAACTGGTATTCGGTTTTCGCCCGATTGTAATTGCCTACCTGCACCTGGTACTGCTGGGAGTGTATAGTCTGTACCTGATCAGTTTTATATTCGTCAAGCAGGTCATCGTCGTCACCCCATTTGCGAAGGTTGCCGGAATTGGTTTCCTGGCAGCTGTGCTTTTCAATGAACTGTTGCTCGCTTTACAGGGCATGGCAGCATTTTATTACAGAGCTATACCGTATATTAATGAATTACTCTTC
>JBCNOR010000321.1:0-6133 GCA_039593785.1 Niabella sp.
TTTTGTTTTTGTTGTGCTGGAGTCGTTACGTGTTGTTTTTATTGTCTTCGTCGTTGCTTGTTATTGTTGTTGTGCCCACAGGTAAGAGTTGATCCTGTATGCATTATTCTTGTTGTAATTAAAATTCATGTTCAGGTTCGGCGTGAAGGCCGTGAAGTTCCTGTCGATATTTCGAAACAAAAAGCTCGATTCATTTTTTTGATTCAGGAACTGGTATTTTAACTCTACGCCCATGGAGAACCAATAATTGTATTTCTCCCATACCGATTTATTAATAGATTTCCTGAAGCTTAAACCCGGTTTATAGGAGAAGTTGGTGAGTATATTGTTATTGGTCAGCTGTGTATTGGGGTTATATAGGTTGTTGAGGGTATCCAGGTCCGCAACCCTCGAATCCATTTCGCTTCTGCTGATGCTGATGTCGTTGGCCAGGGATACGTCTATGTTGAAGAAATTATAAATGCCGAATATCAGGCTTTTGAAGCCGTCATAGTTGAGGGTAAGGCTGGCATTGTAATTTCTGTTGAGCGTGTTATACTTTCTGTCAATCAGGTCTGAGGGAATGGTGTCAATATAAGACAAAAAGCGGCTTACGGTATTGCTATTGATACTCGAATTATTATAACCTCCACTAAAGAACAGCATAAAATTTTTCCTGGGATCCTGCAATTGTCCCGCATCATTAGACCGTATAAAGCCAAACATATTCAGGTTGTCGCTCGCGGTGGTAGATCTGTTGCGGTTAAGGGCAGTACTTATTGCTGTTGAGTCATTTTTGAAAACATTAGTAGTTGATTCATTTTCACTGCTTGTAAACTGGTTGGTATAGTTAGCCGTAAGGTTTACAAAATTGCCGAATTGTTTGCGGTTCTCATACATGAACTTTACATTATTGCTCGTATTATTGTTGATACCCCTGCTCTCGCTGATATTTGATAACTTATAGTTACTATTGTCTCCTGTAATGTTTTGAACATTCGTGGTATTGGTTGTAACATTTCTCAAAGTATTCAGGTAGCCGTAGTCTGCCGACATGCGGTTATAGAATTGAGAGTTATCCGATTCGGAAAAGCTGTGTTGTATTTTGGCATTGGCATAAGTTCGCCTGGTGATGCCGTCGGCGCCACCGCCGCGACCTCCAAAATATACCCTGAAGTTTGATTTAAAAGTATTTTCCAGGAATGCATTTTCGCCCGTGCCCTCTTCTTTGTTAATATTATTGATACCAGCAGCAAAGCCCGCCTGCGTGCGCTTGTTATAGAATTGCATTACTCCGTCTCCCGTGTATCGCTCATCGGTTCCATAGCCTGCACCTATTTTACCAAACATGCCTTTCTTTTTATCGGCTTTTAGCTTAATGTTCATGGCGTATGAAGAGTCGGCTTTTTCTTCAGACTGCTGTACTTTCGAAAGGTCTTTTTCCTGGTACAGTTGAATTTTTTCAATAGCATTTTTGGGCAGGTTTTGAGTAGCGGTTTGGGCAGCCCCGCCAAAGAAAGGCTTACCGTCTACATACACTTTTTCCAGCTTGCGGCCATTCATAGTGATCGTTCCGTCGCCCCAAACGGTTAAACCGGGCACCCGCATTAACATGTCTTCTACTACTGCATTTGAATCCAGTTTAAAAGCATCGGGATTGATCTCAAGCGTATCCCCGTTCATTCGTATAGGCTGCACCGCTTTTACCACTACTTCATCCATTTCATTTTCCGCTTTTGGGAAGAGGAACAGTTTCTTAAAATCGGTGATCAGGTTTAAACTGTCAAGCAGGATATTTTTTACTACCGGCCGGTATCCCGTGTGGGACACGATCATATACAATGGTACTTTCGGAGGTAAATTTTTGATATCAAATTCGCCGGATGTATTGCTGAGCTGGAACTCTACAATGCTCGAATCAGATTGCTTGTAAACGGATATGGAGGCAGATTGTAAGGCATAATCATTAATAGAATCATAAATGGTACCCTTAATACCACCCGTCGTTTTTTGAGCCATCAACACCGTGGGAAATAGGGCTATGAGGCATAGCAGTAAAAAAGTTCTCATTATTTAGCGGTTGATGGTTTTACTTTTAATTTAATAACGATGGCGTTGTCGAATTTGTCGAGCTTTGCCAGCAGATCTTTTGTTGGGGCAGGCAGGTTCTTGTTTTGAGCGATCAGCTTATCTTTTTCCTTCAGCAGATCTGCGCTGGATATCCGTGTATAGACATATTCTCCATCCTGCTGGGTGATAGACGAGAAAACCTTAGGCGGCAAATTGTAGACAACGCTGTCTGTGGTTATTTTTCCTATATCGTATAGTTTACGATCGGTAGTATTGAATACGAAATTTTTTCGGCTGTAATTCACGGCGCTTGTAGAAAAGAATAGCAGGTGCTGGTGCTCAAGGATGTTGTTGAAATCTGATATGACCTTATTGTTTTTGTTTACCGCAGCATTATATTCTATGTTACTGCGAAATAAGGTAGATTGAAAATCCCCGGTCATCGTCTGATCTGCAGGAAAAACAAATTTGTATTGCTCATAAAGCGAATCAGGCGTCAGCTTGTAAATAGTATGATCAAACTGTTTTTGTACCAGCATTGCGGCAGCATCGGTTGTGCTGTTGATGGTGAAGTCTACGTTATCATAAAATGGTGGTAGCTTCGGCAGGTTAACAAATGGGAAATAGGACTTCACGATTTTGTTATCTTTAATAAGGTTGAGATGGTATGCTACGGTGTCTTTCACATATTTATTATACCGCCCGTTTAAGGCAACATAATAATCATTTAGGTACACAAGTTCATTGAGTGCGTATCGTGGTACCGGTAGCTTTTGCACCTTAAAACCGTTATTGATATCCGGCATCAGCAACTCCAGGCTAACATACTTTGAAAAATCGGTTCTGGTGGATTGCTCTATCATCTGCTGAGCCTTTAGTTCGGGTATTGTATAGTTTTTATTAACCGATCTGATAAAAAAGGCATTTTTTTCCGACGAATATTGAATGTCCTCAATACGATACTTCTTTTTCTTATACTTAAACAGGAATTGACCTTGTTTGCTAAAGAATAAAACTGCATTGGAATTATTGTCGAGCACCGCAAAATGATGAGGAGTTACCAGAAAATGCTGAACATTATTGAAGCTACTGGCTTTGGTAGTCTCCAGGGGTATCAGTTCGGCTTCAGAAAATATCAAAGAGGCTTTAAAGCCCAGGGCATTTTCGGGATTGAGGTATAGTGCTTTGTCCTGGCCCCATAAAAATACAGGACAGATGGCCAGGCACGCAAACCAGGTCAATATTCTCATAAACTATTTTGCAGCAAGATAAATATCTTAACCGATCTACGAATGTTTCGTAATTGTTTTAACGTATTATTATGAAAAGTGCGCCCCCTGGAGCGCATTGATTTATGTTGGCACCAATTTATTACTGAAGAAGTGTTTTCGAGAAAATATGGTATTCACCCGGGGCAAGTTGAACACTGTAATTACCGCCTGTAAGTGAAATGGTAGTATTATGGGCCATGTCGTACCAGGTTCCTGAGGCGCCCATATCTATAGATGTTGTTTGGGCATTTACATCAAAATTTCCCACCACCACAACAGTGTTACTCCCTTCGGTTAATTTAAAATATTTAACCGCACCGTTAAGGTTAGCAACTATGTTATTGGATCTGAAAATGCTGTTGTTCTTTTTTAAAGCAATAAACCGGGCAAAAGCATTTTTTAACGCCGCTCTTACCGCCTGCCTGTTGTAATCCCATAAAAGAGGTTTTTCCCCGGTACGCCCGTTATGGTCTATAGATATATCATAACCCAACTCCCCGAATTGCCAGATCATTTTTGGCCCCGGCATAGTGAAAAGAAATGCAGCACATAACTCCTGCCTTTTTAAAGCAGTATTCAGATCCTTTACATTATAGCTTCCCGCTGCATTTCCGTATTGCAGGTTTTTATACATCATGCGCTCTTCATCGTGGCTCTCCATATAACTTACCAGGCCATCCGGTTGGGTAAAGCCATGCGTAGTGAAGATACCCCGATTCAAATTCGAGTTGGTCAGCCAACCCATACTGGCTTCCATAAAAGAATGGTTCAGGTTATTCCAAAGCATCATGCCTTCTGCAGCAAGCAGTTTTTCTTCTTCATCGCTGCACAGATGCTCGAGTATAACATAGGCATTGGGATCAATTGACCTGATATAATTATTGTAATCTTTCAGAATAGCAATCCTGCTATCATCTTTTGCGCTCATGGCTGCGTCGTCCGAACTGACTTTTTGTGTAAATCCTTTGGTAAAGTCAAAACGATAACCGTCTATCCTGTATTCCTGCATCCAGAACTTTAGCACGTCTTTGACAAAATTTCTTGTAGCCATGCTTTCATGGTTAAAATCGTTACCGAATTTTATAGCGCTATGCGGTGCCACAGCATTAAACCAGGGGGTGTTAGCCGCCGGCCTGTTGTTAGCTGCGTCCCAATATAATTGCACCATGGGTGACTGTCCTTCGGCATGATTAAAAACAACATCAAGTATTACCGCAATACCTTTGGCATGACAGGCATCTATAAAAGCCTGTAGCATTGGTTTGCTGCCATAATATTTATCTAATGCAAAGTAAAATGAAGGATTGTAGCCCCAGCTATTATTACCTTCAAATTCGTTCACAGGTAATAATTCGATGGCATTTACACCCAGCTGGCTTAAGTAGTTAACGGTGTCTTTTAACATCTGGTAATTATTGGTTCCCAGGAAGTCGCGTAAAAGCAGTTCGTAAATCACCAGGTCGTTTTTGGCAGGCCGGGTGATAGCCGGATTTGTCCAGCTATACGGTGACTGACTGGCTTTCATCGTACTGACTATACCGGTTGTTTTACCGGTTGGATAAGTACCAAAATTAGCATAGTTGGTGGCCGGTATGTATTGATCATAATTAGGGTCTAACACTTTTTCGGTATAAGGATCAGCAATTTTAATGGTGCCGTCTACCCAGAACTGGTAAGCATATTCTGTATTGGGATCAAGCCCATCTAACTGTATCCACCAGGTATTGCCGTCGGCAGTGCGTTTCATATAGCTGCTGGAAGTAGCCGTCCAGTTATTAAAGTCTCCGATCGCATATACATAATTTTTTTGCGGGGCATATAAAGCCAGTATAGCAGAGCTGCCATTATTTAGAAATGTTACACCATTGGGTTTGGCGCCCGCCGGTAAGGCAGCAGTAGTCACTGCACCATTTGCAGTGAGCTTAAAAGATTCCTGTACCGAACCATTAGCAATTATTTTTATAACCTGTTCTCCAATGGTGGTGATGGTTGCTTTCCCGGTAATCTGTGTAGCATTTGCAGCGTTGGCGAACTCGATATCGTTGAGCGTAAGTTTCAGGTTGGCCGACTGCGAGGCCGCGCCACTTATTTCCAGTTGTTGTCCTACAGTAACATTGGTTTGAACCGGGGACGGCGTTTGGGTGGGAGCCATTTCCGGGCGTAGAAAGCGTAGGTTTAAACCATTGCTGTAAACAGGTATATAAATATCGCTTCCATCGGCATTGCGCCCAATGATACTGGCATCTGTGTTTTTAAATACCATGGCTATTTTTAATATTTGTTCGCCCGCCGGAACGTTGAAAAAAGTTTGTGGTGTGATGGTAATGGAATAGCTGCCGTTAGTCTGGCGGATCATTTTGGATGAAGGATCCGCCGTATTGAAATCACTTTTTACATATTTCCAGCTACCATTACTGCTGCTGGTAACTACGCCCCAGTGAATGTAGACGTCTCCGGTGCTGCCATTCAGTGCAGCGTTTCCCTTCGCAGGGTTGAAGGTGATGGTGATCATTTCATTGGCGCCCGGAAAATTTTTGTCTGTAGTAACCAGGCCCGTTTGCGCGACGGGTGCTGTTACCGGTGGCTCCGGTTCGGGTGGCTCGTTAGGGTTTGTTTTTTTACAGCCCAGGCTGATTGCTAAAAGGAGTATGGGCAATAGAAATCGTTTCATCTGTTTATTTTATTAATGCTGTTGGTCAGATATTTGTCTGCTGGCAGCAACGAATCATCAGTGCATCGCTATCTGCAATAAGTATTGATTATGCCAACTGCTCAATGACACCTGTAGCTAACTATGGCAAAGCAATATCGAT
>JBCNOR010000322.1:0-6127 GCA_039593785.1 Niabella sp.
GTCCGAATAGTCGCGATGGATCTTCCACGCATACGCGAGGAACACCGCGCCGAGCAGTACCGCGCTCGTCAGGTAAAAAAAGTTTTTAAAAATGATTTTTTAATAGGAACTGCATTGAGCTGGCCTCAGGTACAAGGTCGCGACCCGATAGCTGCCAGGCTGGTGCCCGAACAGTTCAATGCAGCTACACCCGAAAATCTCATGAAGGCTGAAGAATTACGCCCTTCCTGGGGAACATATAATTTTAACCAGGCAGATGCGCTGATCGAATATGGTAAGAAAAATAATATTGCCATTAATGCACACACACTTATCTGGCACAGCCAGATGCCGGCCTTCGCACGCCGTATACAAAGCGCCGACTCGTTGAGGACGTTTTTTAACGAACATATCAAAACAGTAGCCAGCCGGTACGCAGGCAAGGTACAATCATGGGATGTAGTAAACGAAGCATTGAATGAAGACGGCACTTTGAGGAAATCAACCTATCTTAATAAACTCGGAGACAACTATATCGTTGATGCATTTCGATTGACTGCGGAGGCTGACCCCCATAGCGATCTTTATTATAACGACTACAATAATGAACAGCCTAAAAAACGGGCAGGCTGTATAGAAATCATCAAAAAGGTTAAGGCTGCCGGTGTAAAAATCGATGGCGTAGGTATACAGGGTCACTGGCATGTGGGGAAAGTGCCTTTTAAAGAAATAGAAGAAAGCATTCAGCAATATGCAGCGCTGGGTGTAAAAGTAGCTTTTACCGAACTGGACATAGAAGTATTGCCAAGAAATTTCTCGGGCGCTGAAGTAAGCCAGCGTATGCAATCCGATGAAAAATCAAATCCTTATGTAAACGGGTTACCTGATTCCATACAAAAGCAATTAGCCGACGACTACCAAAACCTGTTTAAGCTGTTTCTGAAGTATCGTGATCAGATTTCCCGTGTTACCATGTGGGGCGTACATGATGGACAAAGCTGGTTAAATGGCTGGCCGATCAGGGGACGTACCAACTACCCATTGTTATTCGATCGCCAGGGCAGGCCCAAACCGGCTTTTTATAGCGTTATTGCACTTAAAGGCAAAAGATAATCCATTAACAACTGATATAATCTGACTTTCATTATCAACATTCAAATTTTAATCTTATGAGATCGGGTGCTGCAAAGTTGTCGGTAATAGAGAAGATAGGTTATAGTTTGGGAGATTTAGCAGCGAATCTTGTCTTCCAGACTTTGGTAACTTACCTTGCTTTCTTTTATACAGACATATACGGACTGAAGCCTGAGGATGCATCAGTCATCACGCTGGTAGTAGGCTTAATAGCCGGCTTTGGCTTCAATCCTTTAATAGGCGCTGTTGCGGACAGAACACGTTCCAAATGGGGCAAATTCCGTCCATGGATTTTATTTACGGCTATCCCGCTTGGTATTTGCGCCCTGCTGGCTTTTAGCACTCCCGACTTCTCTTATAAAGGGAAGATGATTTATGCAGCGGTAACCTACTCCTTGTTATTACTTTTATACGCCGCCAACAACCTGCCTTATGCAGCCTTAAGTGGTGTAATCACAGGCGATATGAAAGACAGGAACAGTCTTTCAGCCTATCGTTTTGTTGCCGTAATGTTTGCACAGTTTTTTGTACAGGTTTTTATGCTTCCCATTATTCTGTCAGTTGGACAAGGCGATAAAGCTGCAGGAATTGAAGCGGTGATGACCTGGCTGGCGATTATTGGAACAATAATGCTGCTGATCACTTTTTTCACCACTAAAGAACGGGTAATACCTACCGCCGAACAAGAGTCAACACTGAAAAACGACCTGAAAGATCTGGCAGGAAACCGGCCATGGGTTATTATGCTGCTGGTTACTACTTTTATATTTATCACCCTGGCCATGAAGGGCGGCTCGTATGTATATTATTTCAATAACTATGTGGACGGAGACAGCCTGAAGCATTTTATAGCTCCTATTACCGGCTTCTTTAGCTCTATAGGCATGAATTTCTTCGGAGAAGATCCAAAATCAGCAGGCTTTGGTCTTTTCAATGCCGGAGGTATTATCATGATGATTATTGGTATTACATTTTCGAAAAAGCTGGCCGACAAATATGGTAAGCGAGACGTATTTCTTATCTCCCTGTTCATTTCTACCCTGTTTGTGCTGCTATTTGTGTTTTACCCGCCACAATCAGTCGGGATCATGTTTTTATCACAAATACTACATGGCTTTTTTTATGGCATCAGCACCCCTCTTTTATGGGCTATGATTGCCGATGTTGCAGACTATTCTGAATGGAAAAATAACCGCAGGGCAACGGCTATTATTTTCTCGGCTATGATGGTTGGCTTAAAAGTTGGTTTAAGTGTAGGCAGCGCTTTGGTAGCTTCTATAATCGGCCGTTATGGATATATATCCAGCGATGCAACACAGATAGTAACGCAACCTGAAACCGTTGCAACCGGTGCTAAAATGCTGGTAAGCGTATTTCCCGCTATTCCATTTTTACTGGCCTGCGGCTTATTGCTTTTTTACTCCATCAACAAAAAGATGGAAATTCAGATAGAGACCGACCTGAAAGCAAAAAGAAATAGATCCTGACATCTGTTATAGCTTAAGATCTCCCTATTCACTATTAACTATTCACCATTTATCACTCATCACTATGCCTGAAGAAAGTATACAACATATCAACTTTGACGAACTCAACAGAAAAGCTATTTCAAGTCCCTTGATTTCTCATATTTACACAGCCGATCCCTCTGCTCATGTGTTTAACGGGAAGATCTACATTTACCCTTCACATGATGTAGATGCGGGCGATGCTTTTGACGACCTGGGAAGCCACTTTGCCATGGAAGATTACCATGTGATATCAATGGATCATCCTGATGCCGATGCCATAGACAACGGGGTTGCCCTGCATGTAAATGATGTGCCCTGGGCTGAAAAGCAAATGTGGGCGCCCGACGCCCAGGAAAAAGATGGCAGGTATTACCTGTTCTTTCCGGCGAAAGGATATGATGGCATTTTTAAAATAGGCGTAGCTGTTTCCGATACGCCAACAGGCCCTTTTATACCACAGCCCCAGGCTATTAAAGATAGCTTTTCGATTGATCCCGCAGTATACAAGGATGATGATGGAAGCTACTATATGTATTTTGGCGGCATTTGGGGCGGACAGCTACAGCGCTGGAGTACCGGCAGCTTTAATGCTGCAGAACCCGAAAGCCCGTTTGCGCATTTGCCTGCCCATAACGAGCCTGCCTTATGTGCCAAAGTGGCCCGGCTCACCAATGATTTGCTCGAATTTGCGGAGCCGGTTAAAGATGTTCTAGTAGTGGATGAAGCCGGCAACCCCTTATTGCAGGGTGATACCGAAAGGCGTTTCTTTGAAGCATCCTGGCTACACAAATACCAGGGTAAATATTACTTCTCCTACTCCACCGGTGACACCCATTATATCTGTTATGCCATTGGCGACAATCCCTATGGGCCATTCACTTATGCAGGACGGATATTAAATCCCGTAGTAGGATGGACTTCCCATCATTCCATCGCTGAATACAAAGGCGAATGGTATCTCTTTTATCACGACAGCAGCTTAAGCAAGGGCGTTACTCATTTGCGTAGTATTAAAGTAGCCAAAATTGAACATGACGAAAATGCTTATATCAAAACCTTAGATCCTTACCAGGATTTGAAAGTTTTGATATAAAAACAGGTGATGCGTAATTTCTTTGGGGTATTATTTTATCAAGCCGGTACCAGGGTTGAAAAACTTATTCAAATAACAATTGATGTTTAGATTTTTGTTTGGCAGCTTATTCTTATTGATATCTGTCCCAATCCTTGCGCAGGTGAAGCTTCCCCGCATCATCAGGGATAGCATGGTTTTACAGCGCAATACGAAGATAAACATTTGGGGATGGGCATCAACCGGAGAAAAAGTTACTGTTCAATTCAATCGTAAAACCTACCGGGCAATTACAGATCATTCGGGCAAATGGACCATACAACTGTCAGCTACCCCGGCAGGCGGTCCTTACAGGATGGAAATATCCGGCAAAAATAAAATTGTACTGAATCATATCTTAGTGGGTGAAGTATGGCTATTTTCGGGGCAATCGAATATGGAGCATATGATGCGCCAACATGACGTTATTTATGCTACCGAAATTTCGAAAGCCGGCAATCCCAATATCAGGCAATTTAAAATACCGAATGTAACCAGTATGGTACAGCCCCAGGCTGATTTACCGGGCGGTTCCTGGAACTCTGTTAACCCTACGGATGTTATGGATTTCTCCGCAGTGGCCTATTTCTTTGCTGAGAAGTTCGCTGCATCTCACCATGTGCCTGTTGGGATTATTAATGCTACCTGGGGTGGCACACCTATTGAGGCATGGACCAGTGAAGCGGGCTTTGCGGATTTTCCGGGGCAGCTTAGCATCATTGCCCAAAATAAGGATACAGCCTATTTAAATAATTTACGCAGAAGGCCTGGTAACAATAACGGGGGCTTGCTGGTTAAACGGCCGGCAGATAAAGGCCAGGAAGAAAAATGGTACGATCTATCCTACCAGCCCAAAGGCTGGC
This sequence comes from Niabella sp., assembly GCA_039593785.1. GTDB lineage: Bacteria > Bacteroidota > Bacteroidia > Chitinophagales > Chitinophagaceae > Niabella. Next base: position 4,599 of record JBCNOR010000322.1, read on the forward strand.
GCAATATGGCTATCCCAGGATATTGGGAAGACCAGGGCATTAAAAACCTGGATGGTATAGTATGGTTTCGCAAGGAACTGGAGATACCGGCCTCAATGGCAGGCAAGCCTGCGAAACTTTTTCTAGGCAGAATTGTTGACGCCGACGAATGCTACCTGAATGGGGTCAGGATAGGCGCTACATCCTATATGTACCCCCAACGGCGTTATCCCCTTGCCGGTGGTTTACTCAGGGAAGGAAAAAATGTTCTGGTAGTCCGGGTAACCAATAACGGCGGCAAAGGAGGCTTCGTACCAGATAAACCTTACCGGTTAATAGCGGGTAACGATACCGTTGAACTGACAGGTTACTGGCAATATAAGGTAGGCCAGGTTTTCACACCCTTTCGTGGCAGGGGTGGCAGCGGCGGAAGCATTGCAGCCAACAGCCAGCCTGCCACCATCTTTAACGCGATGCTGGCGCCCGTTATCCCTTTCTCTGTTAAGGGATTCGCATGGTACCAGGGCGAAAGTAATACAGGCAAACCGCAAGAGTATGCCCAATTACAACCTGCAATGATTAAAGACTGGCGTAACCAATGGCAATTACCGGATGCTCCTTTCCTGTTTGTGCAGCTACCCGGTTTTATGGATTACAGTTATGTACCGGGCGAATCGGGTTGGGCGATGTTTCGCGAAGCCCAGGCAGCATCATTAACGGTGCCTCATACTGCCATGGCAGTAGCTATTGATTTGGGAGAGTGGAACGATATTCATCCTGATCGTAAAAAAGAAGTGGGAGAAAGACTGGCATTGGCGGCAGAAAAGATTGCTTATAAAAAAGATATTGTATATACAGGACCTTCCCTGCAGTCATCTGGAAAGGACGGCCATAAAATAATACTGACCTTCTCTAACACAGGCGGTGGACTTATTACTAACGATGGTGAACCTGTTTCAGAGTTTGCCATTGCAGGAGCCGATAAAAAATTTGTTTGGGCGCAAGCGGTGATAGATGGAAATCGTATTATCGTTTCGTCAGAAGAAGTTACCGACCCCGAATATGTTCGTTATGCCTGGGCCGATAACCCCGTAAATCCCAACCTATTTAATAAGGAGGGACTGCCTGCTGCTCCGTTCAGAACGGATAAAAACTAAACGGGCTTCAACCGTTTAAAATAATAGCATGCTGTATTTTTTACTAAAAAAGCCGATGGCCCATAAACTATGAACCACCGGCTATGATCTATGCACTATGATCAATGACCTATAAACTATATAAACCTGTTGATGATATTTTCCAGGTACTCCTGCTTGCCGCTTCTTGCAGCTGGCTCGCCCGCTTCAATCGCGTAAGCACGCAGGTCTTCCAGTGTTAATTGTCCCTGCTCAAAAGCCTTGCCTTTACCCGTATCAAAAGAAGCATAACGCTCCTGTTTTAATTTACGGTAATCAGAATTTGCAAGCCGTGGTCCATTCAAGAATATGAAGAAATTAATCGCAGGAATTGCATTATTCGGAACATTTGCCCTGGCATCTGCACAAACTATT
>JBCNOR010000323.1:0-6126 GCA_039593785.1 Niabella sp.
CATTCTCATACATAGCTTCGCATTTAAAAACCAAAACTATCTTTTGGAAATCGGTAAAAAAACGGCGTCAATAAGCGCGGAAGCGAGGGCTTTACAGCAAACCGCCATTTATATTTTATTACCCCTTGCCTTAGTTATTTTATTAATACAGATTGTTTATAACCGGTACCTGTTAAAGCCTTTGGGATACATCATCCGGTCGAGGCTATTGAAGGCAAGTTTTCCTTTTAACCAGCAGGCAGGCAAGCTAAAAAGCTCTACCTATGACTTCCTGTACCTGGACGAAAGCATTTCGCGGCTGATGCAGCAGATCAATTATGCGTTTGAAAAGGAAAGAGAGTTTAGCTCCAACGCCTCACATGAATTAATGACGCCGATCAGCATTTTGCAAAGCAAGATTGAGAACCTGATGGAGGACGAAAGTTTAACCGACGAGCACTATAAAAAGCTCGAAGCTACCATGCTGATCATCAGGCGCCTAAAAAAAATTGTAAACGCGCTCCTATTAATATCAAGGGTAGACAATAACCAGTTTGCCAACAAAGATGTTTTAACCATAAGGGACATTGTTGAGCAGGTGGTTGAAGAGCTGCAGCACCGGATAGCGCAAAAGGGAATTATTTTAGATATACAACTTTCCCCTGTTTCTGTAAAAAATATAAACAGGGACCTGTTGTTCCAGCTATTCTATAATATTATCAACAACGCCATAAAATTCAACAGGCCCGGAGGGAGCATCCGGATAACGGATCAACAATTAAGCGACAAATCGTACACGGTTTTTATTGAAGATTCCGGCGCAGGTATTGATGAACAACAGGTTGGGGAAATTTTTTACCGCTTTAAAAAGGGAACTACCCGCGCTGAGGGTTATGGGCTGGGCCTTGCGATTGTTGATTCTATTGCCAGGCACGAAGGCATACTTCTTAACGTAGAATCACAAAAGGATAAAGGCACACGCTTCGCGGTCATTTTCGGGGAAAAGCATTTATAGGTCTTCATGTTTTTTTCATGTTGCAGGGATATGTTTGTGTTATCATTAAACAAAAATATCCATGAAACGAGTTTTGTATTCCGTATCCTTTTTTACTGTATTGCTGGCGGCGGCCTGCTCAAAAAATGACAATAACAGCAATACTGATGGCCAGGCGAAAGTGCAAATGGTCTTAACAGACGCGCCTGGCCTTGATTATGACGCTCTTTATCTCGACATAAAAGAAGTAAGCATCAACAACACTACAGCAGATGAAGGCTGGGTTCCTTATCCTGTAGGGTCGGTGTTTGCACAGCCGATTAATATATTGGATTACCGGAACGGCAAGACCATAGCAATCGGCGACCCTCTTTCTTTACCGGCTGGTAAAATTGAGCAGATCAGGTTGGTTTTGGGAGATAAAAACACGATTGTTGTAAACGGGCAAACGGAGAAGCTAACAGTGCCATCAGGAGTAGTAAAAATCAACCTCCACCAGGAGCTTTCCCCTAATGGAGTTTATAAGATCTGGGTAGATTTTGATGCTGCCCGCTCTGTAAAAGTCCATGGCACAGGAAGCGGAAAATATATACTAAGGCCCGTTATCAAGGCATTTGTAGACCAGGCCAACGGGCAAATAAGAGGTTATGTAAAACCTGCGGAAGCAGAAGCCCTGGTTTTTGCCTTGAAAGGAGTAGACACCTTGGGAAGTGCGATACCCGCTATAGATGGCTTTTACCAGTTTGTAGGTCTTCCCGCCGGAAGCTATTCATTGGCCTTCGATGCCAGTACAGCATCAGGTTACAGAGACTCTACAGTTAACAATGTAAACGTGGTTTATGGACAGGCTACTGATGTGGGCACCCTGGTGACACCTGTATTATTAAGAAAATAGTTTTTCATGAGGGTTTAGAGTAATACATACGGGTCCGTTCTTTTTAGAGCGGACCCTTTCCATTTTTAGGGAATATCGTTACTCAAAAAAATCCAGCTCTGCTATTGCCAACACATTGCCCTTCCCGGCAATTTCTTTCGATTCGATGGTTACGTATCTTGCGGATACCGGTGTGGAAAATGGATGCCTGCGCTTGGTAGGGTCGTTGATCAGGTTGCCGAATTCAAAGTTGCCCACAATTGTCCAGGTTTTTCCGTCAGTGCTTGCCCGTATCACTCCTTTCTCCATCATTCCTTTTCCATTAATGTTTTGTGGAGTATATGCAAACCCTTTGAGATGGTAGGTTTTGCCCAGGTCAATAGTGATATGTTGCGCTGCACCTGTCGCTTCAGAAAGCCAGTAGGTTTTGCTGTTACCATCTAATGCAAGGGCTGCTTTATGGCGGGCCGTTTCGCTGCTCAGGTCAACAACCTTCCAATTTTTTTTAGCGATGCCTATTACTTCAGCTGCCACACTACCTTTTTCAGTTTTACTAAACGCAGCGGCCTTCACTTCGCCTTTGCTCATTTCAAATGGCTGTGTATAAAGTTGTGAATGCTTACCCGGGTTGCTGCCATCGGTTGTGTAGCGGATTTCTATGCCGGAATTAATATTGGCTGCTGCATTTTCTCCATTGTGATTCCAGTTGAAATTATGTTGTCGGGGCATAATTGTTACTCTTCCATCAATATCCGTAGTAATTTGTAATTGAGGTGGTCTTGTTTTATAATAGAATGCCGCCACCTTACTGATAGCAGGAGCAGCCCTTAGCCCGGTAAAGCGTATCCTGAAGCGCGAAGCGGTTACTTCGGGGAAGCGTAAAATTCTTTTATAACCAATATTGGTAGCATTGGCGATTTCTTTCCATTCATTGTTGATCCAGGCATCTACCGCATGGGCTTCTACTCTTTCACTATGCGTAGTAACCGACTCCTGTAATAAAATGCGATTGATAGTAACAGCCGAAGGAGTTGTAATAATCAATTCTGTTGCCTCGCCTTTTAAGACGGAAAACGTTGCCGGGCTCTCGTCTAAAACTTTTGAATCGCCCTTTGCCTTTGCAAAAAGATTATTGCCATAGGTCTCTTTAATTCGCTTGCCGGCATCCAGCAAAGCGTTTACATCCCTTTCAGAGAAGCGGCCCTCCCTGTTAGGCGGGATATTTAAAAGGAAAGTAGAGTTACCGCCAACAGAACGTTCGTATATATCAAACACATCATCAGCGCTTCTTACTTTTTGTTCCGTATCATCGCGGTAAAACCATCCTTCTCTAATAGACGTATTAGTTTCCGCTTGTTGGTAATGGATATACCTTGCTTTATACAAATCTTCTCTTTGCCCCAGGGATTCCTTTGTCATATCAGGAAAATAGTTGGCCGTATCGGGGTTGAACGGGTAGGCAATGGTGTTCCACTCTGTATTCCTGGTACCACCGGCTTCGTTACCGCACCAGCGAATATCCTGCTTACCGAAAATAACAGCATGAGGCGCCAGTGTTTGGATGAGCTTTTTCCAGGCCAGGTAATTAAATTTCTGTCCACCTTTGGTTTTAGGGTGAGCGCCATCGAACCATACCTCACTGATAGGTCCATATTCAGTCAGCAACTCAAAAAGCTGGTTCAGGAAGTATTCGTTATAATCATCCACCTTAAATTTAAAAGTGGTTTTGTTGGCAAAAGGCCGGCCGGGTATGTTGCGGGGAATGGTTCTTTCGGTGTACTGGCTGAGATTACCGTATAAGCCTTCGGGGTTTTCTATCTGGAACAAATCTGCCGGTGATAAATAAATACCCAGCTTCAACCCATATTTTTTACAGGAAGCGGCTAACTCTTTCACAATATCTCCCTTCCCGTTTTTAAAGCCTGTTGACATGATACCATGTTTTGTATACCGGCTTTGCCATAAAACAAAACCATCGTGATGCTTTGCGGTAATGATCACCATTTTCATACCAGCATCTTTCATTACCCGGCACCATTGGTCAGTATCAAGCGTTTTCAGATCAAAGATGGCAGGATCTTCTTTACCACTGCCCCACTCCATTCTGGTAAAAGTATTAGGGCCAAAATGTATAAAAGCAATGTATTCATTTTGCAGGGCAGCATATTGATTAGCTGTGGGCACTACATGCACCGCCTTGTTAATGATGGCTTCTTTAGTATCGCTATTGAGTATTTGATAAGTATTTTTCAACGGTATTGATACACCGTTCGATTGGGCCATAACTGTTGCAGACAGCAGAGATACTGTTGCCAGGAAAGAAAGCGCTTTAAACATGTAGATCGGTTTATTGGAATATAAAAACAAAATTTATTGAACAGGATTATCGGAAGCAGTTTCAGCCACTTCTACTTTTTCTTTGGTGTTGTCTTCGCTCCAGCTTCCTACAGTATGTATACCCCATCTTTCTTCACTGGCGTAAGTATAGTCTGCTTTATATTTTTCAGGAATAGTCCCACTAATAAAAGAGCCTGGCCTTACCGAAGGAAATATTTCTTCAAAAGTAAACATAGCAGTTAAAGACACTCTCCTGTATACATGCGAGCGGGTAATATCCTGCATGCCTTTCAATCCGGCAGCACCCATTAGTTCTACAAAGGTCTTGACCGTGTTCTTATGAAAATTAGCTACTCTTTCCCTTTTGTCTTCTACCACTAACCCCTTCGTTAGCTTAGGGTCTTGTGTAGCTACACCTGTAGGACAGCGGTTGGTATTGCAAATTAAAGCCTGTATACAACCCACTGCCAGCATCATGGCCCTGGCGCAGTTACAGGCATCAGCTCCCAATGCGGCGGCGCGTGCAATGTGAAAGCCCGTCATAATTTTACCAGAGGCAATGATCTTAATATGATGACGGATATTTAATCCGCACAAAACATCTTCTACAAAAGCCAGACCATCTAATAATGGGGCACCTACATAGTTAGAAAACTCCTGGGGCGCAGCGCCGGTGCCGCCTTCTCCCCCATCCACGGTAATAAAGTCAGGGTAAGTGTCCTGGCTGATCATGGCCTTGCAAATGGCAATAAATTCACTTTTATGCCCGATGCATAATTTAAACCCAATGGGCTTACCTCCCGACAGATCCCTTAGTTGTTTGATAAACTGAACCAGCTCCCGTGGTGAACTGAAGGCGGTATGATAGGGAGGGGACTCTACTGTTACCCCCGGGGTTATATGGCGGATCTTTGCTACTTCAGGTGTATTCTTTGCGGCCGGTAAAATACCGCCATGGCCGGGCTTGGCTCCCTGCGATATTTTTATTTCGACCATTTTGACATTAGGGATCTGTGCCTTTTTTGCAAAGAGTTCCGGAGAGAAATTACCCTGCTCATCGCGGCAGCCGAAGTAACCGGTACCTATTTGCCATATCAGGTCGCCGCCTTGTTTTAAATGGTAATCGCTTAATCCCCCCTCTCCCGTATTATGGGCGAAGCCACCAATTTTAGCACCACCGTTCATGGCTTCCACTGCATTAGAACTTAATGAGCCATAGCTCATAGCAGAGATATTGAGGATACTTCCATTATAAGGCTGCTTGCAATCTTTATTGCCAAATAATACACGCGGATTATGCTCCAGCGTATTAAAACCTTTGGGCGCGATGGAATGACAGATCCATTCGTAGCCCGGAGCATACACATCCAGCTGGGTACCGAAGGGCATCGTATCATTGTCCTGTTTGGCCCGTTGGTAAATAGTAGAGCGGTCTATACGGTTTAACGGGCGCCCGTCAATATCCGACTCCACAAAATACTGGTAAATCTTGGGCCGCAGCTCTTCCATTACATAACGTAAACGGCCAAACACCGGATAAATACGGCGAATACTGTGTTTGGTTTGAACCATATCATAAAACCCCATCAACGAAACCACCAATACACCCGCAAAAAGTACATACCAGTTAATGCTGAAATAATAACCTAGTAAGAACGTAACAACAAGTGATAACAGGGCTACAATTACAAAGATGCGCCTCATATACAAAACATTTATATGACGAATGTATCAATTTAAAACAATCTAAAAAATCAATAGTTGCGCTAATCTTTTTAAAATAAAAAGGCACCCCTTTGAGGAGTGCCGTATAAACAAGTGCAATGTTTTTTAATCGGATTTTTCTGGTTATCGGAGAAAATTAAGAACCGGGTTGAGCCAATGAAATTATTTAAGATATCGAAACACATCTACCAGCTTATATTTAGGGCTTCTTTTTATA
>JBCNOR010000324.1:0-6106 GCA_039593785.1 Niabella sp.
GGCAATTTGGTAAAGGAGTTAAAACCTTGTGTATAATTGAACATTAGCACCGGTTTGGTGGGGCGTCCTTTTTTAGTGGTGATCAATATAACACCATTGGCTCCGGCAATACCATACACTGCAGTGGCCGAGGCATCTTTCAGGATCGAAAAGGAAGCAATGTCTTCCGGGTCAAAAGCGTTAATGTCCCTTCCTATTACCCCGTCTACCACTATCAACGGGCTGCTGGAGTTATTGCCAAACGTAGAAATACCTCTGATCCAGAGATCAGCTCCGTTGGAGCCGGGGAGCCCGGTTCGCTGTACGCCGATCAAACCAGCAATTCTTCCGGAAAGTGCTGCACTTAGGTTGGCTACAGGTATCTTAATGTCTTCCATGTCAACAGTAGACTGGGCTCCAACCAGGCTGATCTTTTTTTGCTGACCAAAACCAACGATCACCACACCATCCATATTGTTAGACGTGGCTTCCATAACTATCTGTACATCGATACGGTCGTTAAACATCCATCTGTAATCTTTGTAGCCTACAAATGTGGCTACCAGGCTATCGCCTTTCGCTGCCTGAATCGAAAAAACTCCATTTTCCGCCGAAATAACGGCCTGTTTGGATCTTAAGTTTTCAATAGATACACCAACCATCGGGGCATTGAGTGGATCTTTTACTGTTCCCGTAATGGTAATTTCCTGTTGCGCATACAAGTCTGGTAGTACCAGAATGTTGAACAAAAGCAGGAAAGCCCACACTCGCAGCAGTGTTTGTTTTGTCATCGCTTTGCTTGTTTAATCGTATGTTAGAAAATCAGTTTAAAATCGTATGGGGCGATCGGATCTGTCAAGCCTGTACAGGGCTTACTATTCTCATTTATTTGATGGGTTGAAAATATTTAAGGATTCGATAACATCTTAATAACAAAAGCCCAACAGATTGTTAACAGATTTTTAATATTGCTTATAAATTGTTTTCTATTGGTAGTTTTATAGCTATTTTATTATTCATGTCATCTTCTTTATTCAGTATAAGATTTATAGCCATCGCGAGTTTTGTGATATTGGCTGTGGTGCAATATTTTTTGGTGTATAACACTTTTGAGCTAAAGAACGACAAGTTCTTTTTAGCGGAGGCTGCACAGATTAAAGGAGATTATAGTAACGCTATTCGTAATGATAAGGTATTCCCGGGAGGACAAGCCATTATTGATAGTTTTTTAAACAGGAATATGTATGAACTGGAGCGCCTTTATAAATCAGGTAGGGAAGATTTTGATATACTAAGTCAAAAGGTTGTTGATAGTATCGCAGTTAATTTAAGAACCCGTAGTAATATAGATAGCCTGATGATGGCAATCATAAAAGAGAACAAGCTGGAGACCGATTTGATATGGCTTTCTACCGTTGATCATATAAGTGTAACCTTTAATGGCCAGCAGTACGTAACACTTTACGATAAATCCAAACTATATAAAGGTTTAGACAGTGCGTTCCAAAACAAGGGAATTGTTGTTAGCGGCTCTTTGCACAACACCGGTCCTTCCAATCTTGTTTCGAATATTACGATCAGTACACCTACGGCTTATTCCAACAGGATTGGTTTTTCATTATATACCGACACTCCTCATCGTACACAGGCAATCATAACCCGCATGTTGCCCACATTTTTGCTGTCGCTTTTTTCGATCCTTTCATTGGCCACTATTTTTTATATCACATTCAGGAACTGGTCAAAGCAAAAAAAGCTTGCGGAGATGAAATCCGATTTTGTAAATAGTATTAACCATGAGTTTCAAACACCTTTATCAGCGATCATTGTGGCTAATAAAACGCTTGAGAAAGATCAGGTAAAGGATGATAAGGAAATGGTGGCTTCGCTCACCGGTGTTATAGGCCGGCAGGCCGAAAGGTTGAACGGGTTGTTTCGCCAGGTAATAGATATTACTATGATGAATGAGTCTACTCTGCAGAAGGAACCCGTTATTATAGAGGAATTGCTGAGGCAGGCGGTAGATGATTATATGATACAGGCCGATAACCAAAAGGTAGAAATAGATTTTAGGGAAGTCGGTGAACAACATGTTGTTCTGCTGGACAGGTTCTGGGTGACCACGATGATTATAAATATGATAGAGAATGGTATTAAGTACAATACCAGTGCTATTAAGCGCATCAGTATCTTTACAACTGAAAGCGAAAAAAAGCTTACGGTTCATATTGTTGATAACGGGGTTGGGATACCTGCGGGTGAGTTTAAAAATATTTTTGATAAGTTTTACAGAACCACCAAGTCCATTGAAAATAAAGCAGTAAAGGGACTGGGCTTAGGACTTTATTATACCAAACAGTGTATAGAGGCGCATCGCTGGCAGTTACATGTTGATACAGTAGAAAAATCCGGTACAGATTTTAGTATTGTTATCCCGCTTTAAAATTATGAGTTGTTATTAATATATTATTTTAGATGAAGAGTAAAATTCTTTTTGTAGAAGATGAAATAGACCTGGGCAATGTAGTGAAGCAGTATCTTCAGCTGATGAATTTTGAAGTGGACCTGAAAACCACGGCTGAGGAAGCATTGGAGACTTTTGAACAAAGGTCTGCTTATTACGACCTTTTGATAACAGATATACAATTGCCGGGCATGGATGGATTTGAATTTGCCGCAGAGGTGAAAAAAGCAAATGATGCCATCCCGTTTCTTTTTTTAACAGCAAGAAATGAAAAGAAGGATCGTATTGCCGGTTTGAAGTTAGGTGCGGATGATTATATCAATAAACCATTTGATATAGATGAGCTCGTGTTGAGGGTTACTAATATTATCCGTAGAAACAGCAAGGCGGTAACTGCGGAAGCGGGAGCGGAGCATGGAAACATACTTAAAATAGGGGATATTATTTTTCAAAAGGATGTATTTAAAATATCGGTAGGAAGTGCCGGGAAAAGCATTTCCCTTACAGTAAGAGAAGCCAACCTCCTGGAATATATGTATCAGAATAAAAATGCCGTAATTAAGCGCGAGGATATATTGATCCAGCTTTGGGGTGAGAATGATTATTTTTTAGGAAGAAGCCTGGATGTATTTATTTCCAGGTTGCGCAAGCTACTCGCCGAATCAAAAAAAGTGAAAATTGAAAATGTTTATGGCGTGGGTTTTATCTTTAGCGTAAAATAATACTTGTAGTAGAATGCCAGGTTATGATAGCTCCTATTCTCATAATAATGGGCGTATCCGGTAGTGGTAAAACTTCTGTGGGTAACGCTATAGCCGAAGTGCGGAAATGTATTTTTATGGACGGAGATGATCTGCATCCGCGTGCCAATATTGATAAGATGAGTCGGGGGATACCGTTAACGGATGGAGACCGGCAGGGATGGCTGGATACTATTATAGCCGAGGCGGCAACAATTACCAGGAGCGGGAATAGTGGTGTTATCACCTGTTCGGCTTTGAAGCGCCAATACCGCGACAGGCTCCGGTCGGGTATCAGTTCGGTCAATTTTTTGTATCTTAAAGCTTCTTACGAAAAAGTATCGCAACAGTTGGCAACAAGACAAGGACATTTCATGCCGGTGAGTTTATTAAGGAGCCAGTTTGATTTGTTGCAGGAACCGGGTGAAGCGGAGAAGGATGTGATTACTGTTGAAGTACAGGACAGCCTGGAAGCGACGATAGCGATGGCTTTGAAAGAGCTGATTTGATAAATAAACAATTGCATGTCCCCAATAATCCTACTCATACTGGGAATGGCTTTGCTGCTGTTCCTGATTGCCGGCGCCAGGCTCAATGCTTTTATGGCCTTATTCATTACAGCATTATTTATTGGCTTAACCAATGGAATGCAGCCTGCTGCTTGTATCGCTGCCATGTCAAAAGGAGTAGGAGATATACTCGGTTCGGTGATTGCTGTGCTGGGTTTTGGCGTCATGTTGGGCAGTATTTTAACAGAAACCGGCGCTACCCGTCAGATCAGTAACCGGCTGTTACAGGTATTTGGCAGTCGTAACGCCAAGCTGGCGGTAGGTGCTACCAGTTTTAGCGTAGGGTTAGCACTTTTTTACAATGCAGGATTCGTAGTGCTGATCCCGCTTGTGTTTACCATAGCACTGGAGACCAAAACTTCGTTGATCTATCTTGCGATAGCTATGGCAGCCCCTCTCTCGGTCACTCATGGCTTTCTGCCACCGCATCCCGGGCCTACGGCTATTGCCAGCATTTTTAAAGCCGATATAGGATTAACACTTTTATACGGTTTATGTATATCGGTTCCCGTTTTATTGCTGGCTGGTTGGTGGTTTCCTGAACGGGTAAAAAAGATCATTACGAACCCACCGGCAGGACTATTCACACAGCAAACAGGGGAAGCCGTTACAATGCCGGGCTTCGCGGTTAGTTTGTTCATTGCCCTGGTACCCGTTATTTTGCTGGCCGTATCAACACTGGTATTGCAATTGTATAACCCATCCCCGGGGCCATTACAGCAATTTTTGTTGTTTATTGGCGATCCGGGCATGTCGCTGCTGATAGCCGTATTATTGGCTATTATTTTTTTAGGTGCTTTTAGAGGTGTTAAGGTGAGCAGGCTGATGGAGCAGTCGGGAAATGCTGTCAGTGCAATTGCTGCTATTATATTAATTACGGCTGCCGGCGGAGCGCTTAAACAGGTATTGATTGCCAGCGGGACAGCCGAAGCGATCACTGGTTATTTTAAAGACAGCACCTTACCTCCTCTTTTACTGGGATGGATGGTGGCTACAGTGCTACGCATTGCTATAGGTTCGGCAACGGTAGCCGGTCTTACCGCTGCGGGTATCGTGCAGCCGTTGGTGGTAGCCATGCATGTCAATCCCCAATTGATGGTACTGTCTATAGGTGCCGGTAGTTTGATGTGTTCTCATGTCAATGATACGGGCTTCTGGATGTTTAAAGAATACCTGGGATTGAGCCTGAAAGATACTTTCAAAAGCTGGACCGTGATGGAGTCTGTTATCGGTGTAGCAGGTTTGGGTGGTGTGTTGTTGCTGGATCATTTTGTTTAAGGATGTATATTGAGTGCGTTGATCTGGTCTTTATAATCGGAAGGAAGCAGCAAGTTCCTGAGAAGCCAGTCCATTTTCATCACACGGCTTACTTTGTAAAGAGGTACGGCCGGCGTTAAAAAAGAAAAGTCATTGAAGTTAAGCAATTGCTTAACCTGGTTGGGAACCACTAATTTTTGACCCTCCAGCAATACTTTAAATCGTATGGCGCCCAGGTGTTTTTTATATTGCTTAAATAAGTCCTCGGTATAATGACTTTTTTGAAGATTTTCTGATAAGTGGGCTTCCCGTACCGGCAACCATTCAGTATAAGAAACGGGTAAATCTTTTAATCCCATTCGGATGCCAACACGATAAAATACATCATACACTTCACTCTTTTCGGCATTATCTAAATGTTGTTCTAACAGTTCATGCGCGGCTATCGAGTAGTAAATCAGCATAAAAAGCACATCGCGATAGGCCCAATCTGGTATCGAAAAACCGCGTTTTGCTTCCACTCCCTGGTGTATTTGGGTAATCACGTCGATAGCTTTAAATGCTGCTTCTTCCGGTGCAAAAACAATCTCCCGCGCATAACGCACTGTAGAGAACAGGCGTCCGATCGGATCAGCAGGCAGCTTGCCCGTAAAGTATAACCAATCCACCGATTTATTTAAAGCAAACTCTGCAGCAGCGCCTGCAAAAATAAACAGGATAGTGTCGCTCTTTCCCCAAATAGTGCGTACTATAGATCCCTCTTTTACAAAATAGTCCATCAGGTCCAATTTACAATACACTAAGTTAGAGTAAAGTTGCACATACCGGTAGAATCTTTGGATGGGAGATTGAAAAGCTATTTAAGTTAGCCAGCCCAAATAAAGCCTATGTGAATCAGAATGCTCTATGAATTGTAATATGGTTTGCCTTGCACAATAGTGTAAGCTTATCCCGGTTAAAGTAGTACCAGCTCTATATGGCGATGTGCATGAAATATCTCTACTATGATATCGAACAAAGTAGCACCTTTTCCCGAATTGAGCGCTTCCAGCTGCTGCGCAGCCCAATTGGTATTGTAAGGCTGGCCCTGGTCTATC
>JBCNOR010000325.1:0-6087 GCA_039593785.1 Niabella sp.
TTAATGACGCTTAATTTTTTAATGTTTTACTTCTTCATGTTACCTGTAGCCCGAACGCCGCTGCAAAATATTCGAACCATTAAGGGATTATGGCAATTAAGAGAACACCTTAATGAACCTTAACTCTTTAATGTTTTATTTCTTCATGTTATCAGCAACTCCAACACTGCTGCAAAATATTCGAACCATTAAGGGATTATGGCAATTAAGAGAACACCTAAATGAACCTTAACTCCTTAATGTTTTATTTCTTCATGTTATCAGCAACTCCAACGCTGCTGCAAAATATTTGAACCATTAAGGGATTAAGGCAATTAAGAGAACACTTTAATGAACATTAACTCCTTAATGTTTTATTTCTTCATTTTATCAGCAACTCCAACACTGCTGCAAAATATTTGAACCATTAAGGGATTAAGGCAATTAAGAGAACACCTGAATGAACCGTAACTCCTTAATGTTTTATTTCTTCATTTTATCAGCAACTCCAACACTGCTGCAAAATATTTGGACCATTAAGGGATTAGGGCAATTAAGAGAACACCTTAATGAACCTTAACTCCTTAATGTTTTATTTCTTCATGTTATCAGCAACTCCAACGCCACTGCAAAATATTTGAACCATTAAGGGATTAAGGGCAATTAAGAGAACACCTTAATGAACCTTAACTCCTTAATGTTTTATTTCTTCATGTTATCAGCAACTCCAACACTGCTGCAAAATATTTGAACCATTAAGGGATTAAGACAATTAAGAAAACACCCAATGGCCCCTAGCCTCCCGGTGCAAAAAATTATTTTCCTTTTAGTTTTTTCAATGCATCAATGCCTGATTGACTGGCGGGATTCAATTGTACAGATCGTTTATAAGCTTTGATGGCTTCTTCTTTACGGTTGAATTGGAGCAGGCATTCACCCAGGCTGTCCCAGGTATTATAGCCATCAGGATATAGCTCTGTGTTCAGCTTAAATATAGCCAGGGCATCTTCATTTTTGTTAGAGCTGAGAAGGCTATAGCCAAAGCTATTGATGGCTGCCTCGTCTACTGCATAGGCTGAGCTTTTACCTTTCCGGTGCTCACTTTTTATCGATGCGACTGTGTTAGCAATAGGCTGAGTGGCATTATATAACTTACTGATTGGCTCCAGGCCCATTTGCCGCTCCTTTTCTCTTATTTCAGCCATGGTGCCTACACGGTAATATTTTCGTTCCTCATCAGATATCTGCGTACTGTCGATGGTATACAAATGCATTTTAGGATTTTCCTTATTGGCAGTGTATTGCGTGCCATAGATCTGTGGCTTACCACTGTACATCAGGTTCCTGTCAATGGCTGCCGCCAGCAACCAGCGGTTAACACTGGAATCTTTTTCAAGGGCTTTGCGCATGAGTTGCACTGCCATAGCCGATGAAGTAGTATCGCCAAACATGCCATGCTGAAAGATCATAGCGGCATGGTAGTAGTCTTTACCTGTATTGACTTTGCCCGAGTCGAGTAACTGGTAGGCCCTTATTCTTCTCAGGCTATCCTGCACCTTCAAAACATTCCAGTCTATAGGTTGCCGCATACGTGCTGCCTGGTCGGCATCATGCATTTGTTTGAGTTCGGTATTATCCTGGCCCAATACAGGGGAAATCATGATGAATGTTAAGCAGAAGAGGATAACACCACCGAGCAACTTTATCATAGGGATAATTTTTAATTTCTTCAAAGAAAGCATACGGAAACTAAACGACAAATTTTTATCGGTGAAGCAACAAATAAGCCTGTTGAGCTTGAAGGAAGTGTGCTCGCACTATATAAGTTAGCCACGAATGCCCGAATGGATAGAAAAATATTTGTGCATTCGTGGCCAACTTCAAGCTTACTCCGCAAAAAACTGGTGGAAGTAAGGAATGGTTTCAATGCCTTTATAGTAGTTCTCTATATTATACTTTTCATTCGGGCTATGCAAGCCATCATTATCCAGTCCAAAGCCCATAAAGATAATCTTGGTTCCCAGCTCGCTCTCCAGTGTGTGACAAATAGGGATGCTACCACCACCTTTCACAGGAATAGGCGTTTTGCCGAAAGTAGTTTCCAGCGCCTTGCTGGCTGCCTGGTAACCCTTGCTGTCGATAGGCGTTCCATAGGGTTCTCCGCCATGATGCTCAAATGCATTTACCGTTACGCATGAAGGCGCTATTTTCCTGAAATGGGCCAATAGTAATTCAGTAATCTTTTCGCTGGTTTGATTAGGAACCAGTCTTGCCGAGATCTTTGCAGTGGCTTTAGCCGGCAGCACGGTTTTGGCACCTTCGCCGGTGTAGCCGCCCCAGATGCCGTTTAGCTCCAGGGTAGGGCGAATGCCGGTACGCTCATAAGTGCTGAAGCCTTTCTCCCCCCATAGTTCTTTAATACCTATTTCGTCTTTATATTCCTGCTCGTCAAAAGGAGCTTTATTGATCAACGCTCTTTCTTCTTCCGATACTACATTTACATCATCATAAAACCCGGGTATGGTGATATGATTATTTTCATCATGACAACTGGCGATCATCTTAGATAAAACCACGATGGGGTTGGCTACAGCGCCGCCATAAGTACCGCTATGCAAATCGCGTGCTGCCGCCGTAACTTCTACTTCAATATAGCTCAGTCCGCGTACGCCTGTATCAAGAGAAGGGTTTTCCATGCTCAGTAAAGAACTATCGCTGATCAGGATCACATCTGCCTTTAACAACTCTTTGTTCGCTGCAACAAACCTGCCCAGGTTCGGAGATCCCACTTCTTCCTCCCCTTCAATAATAAACTTGATATTGGTGGTCATGGTATTCGTCTTCACCATCGTTTCCAGGGCTTTTACGTGCATGTAAAACTGTCCTTTATCATCGGCGCTACCGCGCGCAAATACTTTCCCGTCTTTTATAGTAGGCTCAAAAGGCGGCGTGTGCCAAAGTTCCAGCGGCTCTACAGGCTGCACATCATAATGGCCATAAACCAGTACGGTTGGTTTTGCCGGATCAATTATTTTTTCGCCATATACCACAGGATGCCCGCCGGTATCCATTACTTCAGCTTTATCACAGCCGCTGGCCAGCAAAGATGCTTTCACCGCTTCAGCGCATTGGATCATATCTTCCTTATGCTCGCTTTTGGCACTTATTGACGGAATACGTAACAGATCCATCATCTCTTTTAAAAACCTTTCCCGGTGTTGCTCCTGGTATTCTTTCCAAACTTGGCTCATATACTATATTTTATTATGCTTACGAAGGTAACAGATTTAGATAATTTTTATACACGGGCAATGATGAGTGGCGATTCATGAGGAATTTCGAAAAAAATAAGGCTCTGTTCAATATCTTCAATACTATCTGTTTTCCAACCGGTTGGTAAGTTTAAATGTGCCGTATCCGGTTTAGTTGTAGTATATTTGCGCGAAATAATTGCCTTCAACATTACCCCCTCTAGGCCAAAACATAATGCGAAATTATTTTATTGTATTTTTTTCGTTTTGCGCCCTTTTATGTAGTTGTAAAAAAGGCGTCACCGGTAAACGTGGTGAAGACGGAACGGATGGTAAAAACAGCCTGATCGATTTTGTTGCGGAACCATCAGGAGCTAATTGTGCCAACGGTGGCTATAAGGTACTATCTGGAATAGACCAGAATGGCAACGGAACATTAGATGCCAGCGAAGTGCAGGTTACAAAATACTTATGTAACGGGAATGGAGGTTCAGGTAGCAACGGCAAAAATTCGCTGATTTCATTTGTGACGGAAAGTGCAGGAACTAATTGTGCAAAGGGAGGATATAAGGTGACTTCGGGTGTAGATGCGAACGGTAATAATGTGCTGGATGCTGCCGAAGTGCAAAACACCGCCTATATCTGCAACGGTAATGAAGGGCTTACTTCCCTGTCATCGGTAGTTGAAGAACCTACAGGGGCCAATTGTCGTAACGGTGGTTTCAAAGTAACGACTGGTTTGGATGTTAATCGCAACAATGTGTTAGATAATAGCGAAGTACAGGGTACGCAATATATCTGTAATGCGTCCGGTGGTAATGGTACCGATGGTTTTAATAGCCTGGTGGATGTGGCACCCGAACCTATTGGAAATAATTGTGCAGGTGGTGGTACCCGTATCAATTATGGTATGGATCTGAACCGGAATAATGTGCTCGACGCTTCAGAGATCTCACGTACTTCCTATATCTGTAACGCAAACCGGGTATATGCATCGGTACTGACTCAAACCGGTGTAGCTGCGCCCGTAGGTGTGCCATTGGTAAATAACCTGGGGGTTACAGTTACATGGAGCCGCATTTCAGCCGGACGGTATACCGGTACGATTAGTCCCGCAATCAACCTGGCAAAAACGCTGGTGTTAAGTAACAACACAAATGTTACTACAACGCTTACGTCAAATAATTCCATCCTGCTAGAAAATGTTTGTACATCTGCCAGTACTTACTGCGATGGCTTTGTAAATGTAACAGTAGGTCTTTTAGTGGTAGATTAATTTCATTGATAGTGATCTGATTGATACCAGGGTCCTGGCAATTTGCCGGGACTTTTTGTTTCGGGTTATTTTAGGAGTCGAAAACAGGGAGCTGGCTTCTCAGGTTGGATACTACTCTAACCACTTCTTGAATGGCAAATTCAATATCTGCGGCAGCTGTATACCTGCCGAGGCTAAAGCGTAAGGCTGCACGTGATAGCTGTTCCGGTAAACCCATTGCCGCCAATACATAGGAGGGATCAAGGCTGCCGCTGGTGCAGGCCGATCCTGCCGAAAGCGCCAGTGATTTGTTGAGCGCCGATAATAACTGGCTGCTATTGAGTCCGGCAAAAGAAATATTTAAAATATGGGGAAGGTGCAGGGTAGGATGCCCGTTTATAGAGCTTCCTGGAATTTGGAGTAAGGCATCTTTGAGTTGGTTGCGAAATGTGGCCAGTCTTGCCGCCTCTGCTTCCATTTCGCCGGTGCATATGGCACAAGCTTTGCCAAAGCCCACAATTCCCGGAACATTTAATGTGCCGCTTCTGATATTTTGTTCGTGCCCGCCTCCTGTAAGCTGGGCCGTTATTTTAACTCTCGGATTCCGGCTTCTGATATACAAAGCGCCCACCCCTTTAGGGCCATACATTTTATGGGCGCTGCAACTCATCAGGTCAATACCTGCCTCGTTAGGGTATACCGGTATTTTGCCCACCGCCTGCGTAGCATCGCAAAAAAATAAAACCTGCCTGCGTTTACAAATAGCGCCTATTTCCGTTACCGGCTGCAGTACCCCCGTTTCATTATTGGCCAGCATAACAGCCACTAAAATGGTATGCGGTTGAATAGCATCTTCCAGTTGTTGTAAATCGATGACGCCGTTGATGTCTACATCCAGGTAGGTAACTGAAGCGCCTTTTTTTTCCAAAGCCTTACAGGTATCTAAAACAGCTTTGTGTTCGGTTTGGGTAGTGATGATATGATTGCCTTTTACTGCATACATTTCGAAAATGCCTCTTAATGCCAGGTTGCAGGCTTCGGTGGCCCCGGATGTAAATATAATTTCCCGGGTTTGTACCTGAAGTAGCTGGGCTACCCTTTCCCTGGCTTGCTCTACGGCTCCTTCCGCCTGCCAGCTGAAGCTATGTACGCGGCTGGCTGTATTGCCAAAAGATTGTGTGAAATAAGGCAGCATTTCCTGTACCACTCTTTCATCGCAGGGCGTAGTAGCGCTGTAATCCATGTACACGGGCGTCTCTTTTACCATCAACTAAAGGTAGTAAAACCAACAGAAACCATAAAAGGAAAGGGGGTTATTGTACAGGCTCGCTTTGGTTAATGCCCAACAAAGCCAGGGCTGTATTAGCCGCAA
Source organism: Niabella sp. (assembly GCA_039593785.1). Lineage (GTDB taxonomy): Bacteria > Bacteroidota > Bacteroidia > Chitinophagales > Chitinophagaceae > Niabella. The sequence continues at coordinate 5,858 of JBCNOR010000325.1, forward strand.
TTTGCGAAGCATCTTTTTTATTGAAAGCGCTGCCCTGCGCAATGGTTTCTCCATCAACAACGGCTGCCATGGTGAACAGCCTCCGGCCATTTTCTATTTTTTCGCTCAGCAGGTTAAATTCAAGCGCTTTGCCGTTTCGGTTGGCCCAGCCGTAGAGTTTGTTTTTGTGATTGATTTCGCGGGTTTCCAGCTCGTCCATAAACATGTGCGGATTAATAATATAATCCTGC
>JBCNOR010000326.1:0-6079 GCA_039593785.1 Niabella sp.
TGTCTTCACCGACATATTGCTTTTTTAATGCAGTTGTCAGCGCCGGATCATTTACAGAAGGAACTTTTGTAATGACATGATTAGCCCTATTGATCGCACTATAAATAGCCACCCAGGTTGTATTGAACAATACATCATCCGACCGGAAGTTCACATTTACAAAGTTCGCAGAACCACCCGTTGTCAGGTTTTTGATATCACCACTTGGGAAATAGCCAAAGGTTACATAGTTTTCTCCGTAGTAGCCGATATTCCCCATTTGCCGGTACACGGCCCGCAGTGCGGTTTCGCTGGATGTTTTATCAAATATGGTTGTTTCATCGGATACAGCATTTACCGGCTCTACAGTAAGATATTTTTTGCAGGAACCTAATAACACCAATGGTAAAGAAAAAAGTATAGAAGTAAAAAATTTCATCGTTTTTGTTTGTGTGGTTAATACGGGTTACAGGGATACGTTTAAACCCAGCTGCACGGTCCTGGGCTGGGGAGGTGTGCCATAATCGTACCCCTGTATATTTTGCGTTCCCAGGTTAGATTCCGGATCTGCACCGGTATACTTTGTGAATAGTAAAAGATTACTACCGGTTAAGTAAAACCTAACCTTACCGATATTGATGCGGTCAGTTAAAGACCTGGGTAAAGTGTAGCCGAGCGTTAAAGAACGTAATCTTAAGTACGAAGCGTCTTCAAAGAAACGGCTGTTCTCCTGCCTGGAATAATTGGCAGCGGTTAACCTCGGTGTTTCTGTGATCTGGCCGGGTGTAGTCCAGCGATCCAGCTGGCTGGCCAGCAATACACGCCCGGCATCCAAAGTGCCGCCAGTTTCACCCAACATCCTGTTATGGTTCCAGATGGAGTTGCCATAAGAGAAAGTAAAGAATACATTCAGATCGATGCCTTTATAACTAAAACTATTGGTAAGCCCACCAAAGAGTTTGGGCCAGGTGCTGCCCACTATCTGCCTGTCTTCAGCAGTTATTCTGCCATCTTTATTATAGTCATCAAAAATAGCATCGCCGGTTTGAGGATCTACACCCAGTTGCTTGTACAACCAGTAAGAATAAAGCGAATTACCCTGTTGTAAACGGATCAGGTCACGACCGGCGAAAGGTATATCAGCTGGTATTCTTTCGATCGTATTTTTATTACGCGCTACATTCAGGTTGGTATTCCAGGTAAACTTAGACGTTTTAATATTAACAGAGTTAATAGCCAGCTCAAACCCTTTATTGCTTATCTCTCCATAATTGGTGAGATAAGAAGAAAAGCCTGAAATGCGTGGTGTACCTACCACCAACAACGGATCTCTTCTATATTTATTATAATAATTAAACTCTATCGTTAACCTGTCTTTGAGTAGCCCTATGTCCAGCCCGGTACTAAACTGGTCTGTGCTTTCCCATTTCAGATCAGGATTTGCTATTTGCAGGGGGCCGGTTCCCGGCAATTCGGTTCCACCGGCCACATCCGCATATCCAAACCCGCCCGTCCATAAACCCTGTGAAGCAAATTCATTAATGCCACTCTGGTTACCGGTAGTACCATAGCTGATCCTGAATTTCAGGTTGGAGATAGCTGATACATTGTCTTTGAAAAAGTTTTCTTCATTGGCGCGCCACGCAAAACCAACTGCCGGGAAATAGCCCCAGCGGTTATTGACCCCAAACTTGGAGGAACCGTCTGCTCGTATCGTAAACTCAGTGTAATATTTATTGGCATAGTTATAATCTACCCTTGAAAAGAAGGATGCCAGGTTGCTGTTATTTTTGAACTGGGAAGCAGTTTGAGTAGCTGCTGAAGAAATTTGCGTATAAGAGTTATTAGGAAAGTTGGTGCCGGTGGCAGATACATTCTTCACTTCCACATTCTGCAATGTATTGCCCACCAGTATACCGAAACTATGCCGGTCAATCTTGTCATTGTAACTTAAGGTTTGTTCATTGATGGAGGTTGTTGCTTTGGTTACGCTTTGCGTTCCGCGTCCCCCGTTATTACCCAATATGGTACGTGTATCCCAATACTCGTTTTCTTCATAGTCGTTGTAATCAACCCCAAATGTAGATTTAAAAGTAAGCCTGGGTGTGATTTTATAATCGAGGTAAACATTACCAATATAATGATAGCTATTGGACCATAAGTTAACGGTGCTGGTAAGTACCGATATATTATCAAAATTCACCCATTTTAACGGCGTGCCGTCCTGCGAGAAGATAGGCAGGTAAGTCGGGATATTTAAAGAAGCCTGTAATAGTGTTCCATTAGCGCCGTTAGCGGGTCGCGCCTGGTTACGGTAGCTCTTGCTCAGGCTGTTACTGGTGCCGATGGTTATCTTGCTATTGATCTTATGATCGATGTTTACTTTAAAACCTCCTCTTTCAAATGACATTGGTCTCCATATCGACTCCTGTTTAGTATATCCTCCTCCCAGGTAAAATTTTGTCTTTTCTGATCCGCCCTGTATTGACAGATCATAATTGCGTAATTGTGCCGTGCGGTTCAGGTAACTCATCCTGTCGTAAGTAGGCTGATTTTGCGGGAGCCCTCTTCCTGCAACGCCGTTGATGATGACAGCCGGATCCCTGAAAGGCTCGGGCGTTCCCATATTGCGGTTGTATTCATTGATTAATAAAGCATGTTCGGGTCCGGTAGTGGTCTTCCACACCCGGTCAGCCGGAGCCCATGCCCAACCTTCTGACCCGTTAAAATGAATCCGGCTTTTTTGATTATAATTACCACGTTTGGTTGAAACCAGCACCACTCCATTGGCGCCACGGGAGCCATAGATCGCGATAGCCGAAGCATCTTTCAGTATTTCGATACTCTCGATATCGGCAGGATTGATATCTGATAAAGGTGAAGTACCGCGTTCCTGTGCAATGTTTTGTAAACTTGAGTTATTAATAAACACGCCATCTATAATATATAAAGGATCGTTGGAGGCATTAATGGAGGTAGCCCCGCGAACGCGGATAAAAACGTCAGAGCCCGGAACACCGGTATTGGTATTGATTTGCACACCGGCAGCTTTCCCCTGTAACTGGGCGTCAAAGCTGGCTTCCGGAATAAGCTTTGTATCGGTCGGATCGACTTTGGCAACAGAACCTACCAGGTTCTTTCGCGACTGTGTGCCATACCCCACTACCACTACATCGTCGAGATTGTTATTAGTAGGCTTTAATTTTACCGATACAGGTGAGCCATTGGCTACCTGCGACTTCTTTTCATATCCCACAAAAGTGACAATGATATTATATGGAAACTTTTGGCCGGTCCTTAATTCGAATCGGCCTTTTTGATCGGTAGTTGTTTGATTGGTTACACCTTCAATAATGATATTGGCCCCTTCCAGGGGAAGACCGGTGGTTTCGTCCACCACTGTGCCTTCCAGAACGGAGTTAACAGTTGTTGGATTTTGTGCATATAATACTTTCCCGAAAAAAGAAAAGCATAGACATAGCAGTATAAGACTGCCGGCTCTGTAAAACTTAGAAAACATTTATTTGTAATTTTTATATCGGCTATTACCTAAGACAATAGCATACCTGAACCGCGGCCACCCCTGCCGGGTAGCAATAAAAGCCGCAGCATAACAAACGCTGACAGTAAAAGAAGATCAGGTTGTAATCCTTACGGGGTCACAGCACGATGACTACTTTTTACCATAGCTAAAAACTATATGTAACTGAAGTGAAGGAATGTAAACAGGATGATCTACACTCAGCAGGTACAACAACAATGTGAAATAGAATCGCCCGAAAGCGGTATTTCAAACACTATGTCCACCTCATAATTAATAGTACATTCTTGCAAGCAGGTTGCAGGGATCTTCAAACTATTCATGTTGTTTTTTAGTTTAGATGTTCTGCTGCCGGTGGTTGACAACATTAGTCCACTTAAATGATAGACAAATATACAATCTTTTGCTACACTTCTTTCAGTTTTGCTTAAAAAATTCCGGAACACGCGTTGTTACAGGGTTTCAGAACTTATCGTATACAATGAGAGACTTTATTTTTGGACCTGCCTCCTAATAAGAGTTTAAAATATACTTATATATTTGAAAGAATGTGGCATGGTTTAAGCTTTATGCTTTTGAAAACACATCTTGAAACAAACACTTCTATTTATTGCAATCGTTATTTTTCACTTAGGTGTAAGCGCTCAAAACCAACCTGCAGCGCCCTCCGAGATGAATGTAGATTTACCCGACGAAACAGAAGAAGCTTCCTTAGTAGACAAAGGCAGCATACAGCTTGAAACTGCCCTGTTACTGAACCGGTATCACCAGGAGGCTTCCTCCGCTATCGGACAGGTATTGCTGCGTATCGGGGTATCTGATCGCGTAGAATTACGTGCGCTTTTAGAAGAGGGAAAGAACCGGGATACCTACTTCGATCAGACCGTGCAAAGTACCATGCCGCTGGGCATCGGTTCTAAAATATCATTGGTAAAAGATCATAGCTGGCTGCCGGATATGACTTTTATAGGCCAGCTTTGCCTGCCCGTAACTTCCAAATCATCCCGTCAATGCGAGCACTGGTCGCCCATCCTGTTAATGGCCTTTGAGAATAAATTATCTCCCAAATGGAAACTCGAGTATAATGCCGGTGGGCAACAAGAAATTTTTTCAACACAATGGGTTTGGTTAGCTAACGGATCTTTGCATTATCATATAAGCGATCCGCTAGAGGTGTTCCTGGAGTACTATGCACAGTACGGCGTCGGTAAATCCGGGCATAACAATATAGGCGGTGGTCTTACTTACCAGCTGGGAAACCATGTACAGATTTATTTATCTGCGGGCTCAAGTGTTGGATATAATGAGCCCAATCAGTTTGCTGCAGGAGGGATCGCTTTCAGACTACCTTAGTGTCCCATTTGTGATAGCGCGTAATCTTAATATATACAGCGGCAAACCAATAGATCTATTCTGCGATGGTATCTCCATCATTATCTTTACCGCTCCAGACACTGTCAGCAATAGGCCCGGTGCGGCCGTCCCTGATTTTGGTGTTATTGCTATCCACAAAACGGGGTTTATTTCCTCCCCCTTCATTGCCGCAACTGCAAAGCCACACCGAAAAAGCTATTATCAATAATCTTTTCATACTTTAAATTTTATTAAATTCCGGGTTATATTCTATTGAGGCTACCATACATCATCTTTCGAAATCCGCAAGGTATCAATAACGTATTGAGCCAATTCGTCAGAAGCTCCCGCGGTCCTTACCCTTTCTTTCAATTGTTGCTCCCAATCAGCCAAAGCGGCTTCTACACTGCTACCGGTGCCGATTATACCTTCCTGCGGATCAGGTCCTAAAAGACAGCTATACCCTTGTTCATCTATCCAAACCACTGGTCGCAGATCTTTAACCGGCCTGGCCAAATCATCATTTTCATAATTGATTTTAACCACCCTGTTTCCAGGTATTTCCATTTGTTTCATGGTAAAATTTTTATTCTTTACTTCTATTTTTCAATGGCCACCAACAACGCATTTTTCCACCATCCCAAAAAAGGCACGCTTTGTGATTCTGAATAGAGCATATCCCTGACATCACAATTATATACAATGAAACTCGGACCACCTATCCTGAAAATATTACAAAAGCGCTATCCACCTTTAAGCCTGATAGAAAAGACTTTTGGCAATTACGATCTTGCCTTTAAAACGGATGAAGAGGGCTTACCCATCCTGCTTTTTTTAGGTAAAAGGCAGGCTGATGGCAAAATAAAGGGCGACCGGTTTGCAAGGCGATTGGTGAAACAAAATGATCAAATAATCAAAGATCATTGGGATCATAAAGGGAAGGCCACTTAGTAGTAACTGCCGCTATGCCCGGTAACGACGATCATTGTTACTTGCCGTGATACCGGGCACTTTAATGGTCTCCTCGATAAAGGCTGCGATCTCATCGCCGGGCTCGTGGTGTGCCAGGCGCTCCTGTACATTCAGCTCCCAATCGGCCACGGCTTCTTCAATAGTGGTTCCATAGCCCAGGATACCTTCTCTGAAATCAGGTCCGAGAAGACAGCAATAGCTGGGACCTTCCTCCCATATAATGGGTCTTAACTC